>JAAHHL010000448.1 GCA_010672185.1 Caldora sp. SIO3E6
GCACGGCAAGGGAAAACTTTTCAAGAGGTGTTTGTCCTCACTCGATTGAATAAGACTCAATTAGAAAAAGCGATCGCTAGAGCCTTGAGATCAGCTCGAAAACCTGGGGGTACCCCATTTTTGTAAAGAAAGTAGTGCGAGCATCTTGCTCGCGTTTCGTATTTAACCTTAGTTTTTTCCCCTAATCAATGGGGTAACTAGCCGAGGGTGAAGCATTCAGATTGTAAATTGTAAAACAATAGGGGAAAAATTATTGCCTGAATGCTTCACCCCTACAGTTTTATCCTTAATCTCAATAGTTTTGAAGTAGATGCCTTCCTCAAACAACATCAAGCCTACCTCCACTACACAATTGCTGACTTCAATCAGGATCTCCAAACTCTTGAGGAAGTCCAACAACAACAACAGAACTAGCCATCGCTCTGTTCCAACACACTGGTTTAAACTGCGTTGGGTTTCACTTCGTTTCACCCAACCTACTAGTGCGATAGTTTCGGATGACAGGCAAGATGCCTGTTCCACAAGAAGATCTTGTAGGTTGAGTTGAGGCAACGAAACCCAACAGATAAACTTAACCCAGAACCCAATCACAAAGTATAAATCATGCAAATCACCCTTGAACTACCGGACAACCTCCAACTGACTCAAACTGATTTGTGTATTGAATTAGCGATCAGCGCAAGCTGCTGCCAGAGACAATCGCACTATTTTAGCAGCAGCGCATCACCCTTGATAAGCTTAACACCTGTGATTGGTCTCAACAGTGAACTATGAAAGAAATTCGCTTTAGTGAACACTCACAACTCAAAATAGATATACTTGCTAGTCATGGTATCACTATCAAGCCAGAATTCATTATTGAAACAGTTCGTTTCCCGGACAAGCTAGAATCGGGGGAAGAAGGCAAACAAATTGCTCAAAAGCAATTAGACGAAAAACGAATATTGAGAGTAGTTTACCGAGAATTCAAGGCATTCATTTTGATCATTACCCTTTACCCTGGCAGGAGGTCTAGATATGAAAAAGATTAGCTATAGCAAAGATGTTGATGCTCTTTTAGTGGAGTTATCTGAAGCTCCCATTGCCTATGCAGAGGAAGAAGGTCAGGTTATCTTACACTATTCACAAGATGAAAAATTGGTTCTAGTCGAAATCTTGGACTTTCGACGCTTGATGTCAGAGGAAACTGTCACTGCACTATTAGCATCTTAAATTTGCCACTAGCCGCAATTAGTGCGATTGCCCCCGGCACCAGCGAAGCTGATCGCAAATCTTGTAGGTTGGGTTGAGGCAACGAAACCCAACAGGTAAACTTAACCCAGAACCCAATCACAAAGTATAAATCATGCAAATCACTCTTGAACTACCGGACAACCTCCAACTAAGTGAAACTGATTTGCGTAGTGAATTAGCGATCGCTCTGTTCCAACAGCAGCGTATCACCCTTGGCACTGCTAGTAAAATTACTGGACTCCATCAAATTGAATTCCAACGACTGATTGCCAGTCGTGGCATCAGTGTTCACTATGATGTTGAAGATTTAGAGCAAGATCTCGCTAGCCTGCGCCAGGATGGTTGGTAATGTTGATTGTTAGTAATACCTCACCCCTGAGCAATCTAGCTGTAATTGGCGAAATCAATCTCCTGCAACAGATTTACCCCAAAATTCTGATTCCACCCATTGTTCATACTGAACTGATAAATTTTCCTGAAATTCAGCCTACAATCACCACATTGATTAACCTAGGGTGGCTTGAGATCCAAGTTCCTAAAAACCTTCAATTAATTCAAGCTTTTAGCCAAACCCTTGATTCAGGTGAAGCAGCTGCAATATCTCTGACTCTTGAAATAAATGCAGATCGTTTACTGATTGATGAACGACTTGGCAGAAAAATTGCCTTACAATACGGACTCAAAATTCGTGGCATTTTAGGTATTTTGGTTAATGCCAAAAATCAAGGGATTATTCCTGCTGTCAAGCCGCTACTTGATCGCTTAATTGGCGAAGCAGGCTTCCGAGTCAGTCAAGTGCTGTATGTTCGCACTCTTCAAGAATCAAATGAAATAAAATAACTAAAAATTTTACTCTTATCGTAGGTTGGGGAGTGCGATTGCCCCCGGCACCAGCGAAGCTGATCGCAAATCTTGTAGGTTGGGTTGAGGTAACGAAACCCAACAGATAAACTTAACCCAGAACCCAATCACAAAGCATAAATCATGCAAATTACAATTGATATTCCGGATGAATATATCCAAAATCTAGAACCATCACTCGATAGCCTCCCTCAGCTGCTCCTCGAAACACTAGTTGTTGAGGCATACAAAGCTCAACATTTAACCAGTGCTGAAGTTGGACGTATCCTTAATCTCAATCGTTTTGAAGTAGATGCCTTCCTCAAACAACATCAAGCCTACCTCCACTACACAATTGCTGACTTCAATCAGGATCTCCAAACTCTTGAGCAAGTCCAACAACAACAACAAAACTAGCGATCGCTCTGTTCCAACACACTGGTTTAAACTGCGTTGGGTTTCACTTCGTTTCACCCAACCTACTAGTGCGATAGTTTTGGATGACAGGCAAGATGCCTGTTCCACAAGAAGTATTCAACCTGAAATTTTACAACCTTCTGCCTTAATAAAATCATACATTCAGGCAATTTTTTGAGCATCTTGTGAGGATGATTCACTCAGAATTGGGTCTAGATCTCGGTTTGGATCACGTTGGAGAAACTCATCCAGAAGTTGAAAAAAATAATCAAAGGCTGCTTTCTCATCAATACAAGTTAGTAAAACAATTTTGTCCCAGGCATTAACGGTACGGATGGATAAGCGATTTTGTAACCACGGTTGAAAATTTTTGTAGAAGTCACTCTCCGCTTCCGTATTGATAATTCCCATTTCTGCTCGTGCAAAGCGATAGCCAACAATGAACATCCGTAGGTGGGTGATAGAAGCAGTTCCCAGATATAACCCAGGTTTAGTTTTGATTTTTTCCAGTAGATTAAATAATGTCAAAAGGTCTGCGATGGTTGAATTGTCTGGATAGGTGGTCAGTAAAGCTATCTCCTATTGCATTACAGTTAGCTTCATTGTACCTTGTGAGTGCGATCGTTTTGGATGACAGGCAAGATGCCTGTTCCACAAAAATTACTCAGACTTCAGAGTATACCCTATCGTGGCACTACCTGATATTGGTAACTCTCTCCCACAAAAACGGTTCTTGACTAAAATAAATAAACTCCCCTGCAATTGGCAGCCACTCTTGGTTTAAATCTTCACAAAAAATGGGTTCAATTGTATCTGCACTGTTATCGACATCATGAATAATCACTTTGTACACAAATCCATCTTCTGACTGGACAAAAGCATCATGTAAATCAATAGTACCAGAGCGAATATCTTCCAATCTACCTCTTGAAGTGGGAACATAGAGCCATACTGCTAGCTCTTTGGTTAACTCTGATAAGATAGCTAAGAAAATATGTTCTGATAAATTTTTACAGGAAAAGAGACAAGGGAGATCATAATAATCATATACCTCCAAAATATCTAACTTACCCAAATGAGTATTTTGTGGAAGAAGATTCATAAAAACAGATTATTTAGTGAAATTAGAACAATTGATGATAATTAATTGAAAAACTGTGCAAGGGTCAGTATTTTTAGATACCCACCAAGTATGATGATTATCTCCAGTTCCCTTTGATGGTGTATTTAATAGCACTCCGTCATCAGGAGTTAATTGACCTACAGCAACCTGCTTGCGTCGAAGAAAAGGTTTCCGGCGCAAAGCAGTACAAACACCTTCTTGTGTTGTAAAGACAGAAAGACCACAAGTTTGACATTCTGTTACTCCTTTTGGACAAGATTGGTTGGGATTTTGTTCACGCCATGAAATAAAACTTCTGGTTGTGGTGAATCTCCATCAATAAAGCGATAAACTTGATCAGAAGCAGGTTCACTATCATTTGGTGGACAATTATCAGGAAAATAATCAGGCCAAAACATTTATATTTTTAGTATAACCATATATAAAATAGTACTACTGTTGTTCCATCTGTTTGAGAAATTTTCACAGTATGTCCTTGCCGATATTCTTGGTAATGTTTTCCTCGTATACCAACTGTGAAATCATATTCAGGTAACATTTCCTCATCCATAGGATTAATATTAGTATTATTTTTGTTCATAGGTTCTTAGTTCTCTAGCTGTGGCTGAACGACAACTGATAATCTGAATTGTAGATTTTCGTTCTGTGTAAACTACTACTAAAATTTTACCTCTAGCTGATAATCCAATATCAATATATCTATCTTCATCAAGGGAATGTTTAGGATCAGCGATAGTGATGGAAAAGGAGTCATTAAATACTGTCTTAGCTTCATCAAAACTAATTCGGTGCTTTTGATAGTTAGCCGTGGCTTTGTTTTCATACTACTCAAACTGTAGTGCCACTTCTGCTCCCCATAAGCTTTAGCTCTTTTATATCATAATCTAAAAGGTGTACTACCGGACAACCTCCAACTAACCGAAACCGATTTGCGTACTGAATTAGCAATCAGCGTAAGCTGATGCCGGAGGCAATCGCTCTTTTCCAACACACCGGTGTAAACTGTGTTGGGTTTCACTTTGTTCCACCCAACCTACCAGTGCGATCGCTACAATGGGTAGAGTGTAAGCCTAATTTGCCTATGCCTGCCCTAGACATATATCACGATGCAGTGAAAAACGCACTCGTCAAAGATGGTTGGACAATCTCCCATGATCCGTTTCATCTAAGATGGGGGAAGAAAGATATGTATGTCGATCTTGGTGCTTGGCAACTCTTGACAGCAGAACGGGAGGAAAGCAAAATTGCGGTAGAAATAAAGAGTTTTGTTGGTACTTCCGAAATGGAAGACCTGAAGTATGCAGTAGGTCAGTTTATTCTTTACAGAGCTGTAATGCGCCAAACTGATCCAGATCGGACTTTATATCTAGCAGTTCGCAAAATAACATTTGATTCTCTTTTTGAGGAGCCAGTCGGTCAACTATTGATTGCTGATGAAAATCTTAACATAGTTGTATTTGAAGCTCAGAGTGAGGTAATTGTTAAATGGATAACTTAGATAACTATCGCAAGATTATTAAGACTGTTCTTGAACCCTACACTAAAATTCCCTATGCTCATGGAAAACTTACTTGTAAGCCAGTATTTGACGAAGTAGCTGATAGTTATTTATTGGTTACTCTAGGTTGGGATGCAACTAGACGTGTTCATGGATGCCTTGTTCATCTAGATATTATTGATGGCAAGGTTTGGGTGCAGCGAGACGAGATAGAATATGGTGTGACTAAAGAACTGGTTGCTGCCGGAATTCCCAAAGACAAGATCGTTTTGGGATTTCATCCTCTAGATGTAAGGCAGCATACAGGATATGCCATTGCGTAGTTCATTCAATTCATTTGGAATAATGCTCTCTTATTATTGAACTACCCGATAGCCTCCAATTGACCGAGACTGATTTACGTACTGAATTAGCGATCAGCACAAGCTGGTGCCGGAGGCAATCGCTATGGCATTACAGCACCAATAATATAAAATAGCCTTGGCAAACTTTGATTATCGCTTTTCTTATGACTTCTGATCCTTCTCAATCCTCCACAGGTGCAGATGCTGTGGATGCTGCGATTGCCCAAGGCATAGACTTGGATGGCACACCCATTCCAGCTGATAAACTAGAATTGTACAACCAAGTTATGGCCTTGGAAGCGGGACGTCAACGCAGTGGTGTAACCAATTCCATGCGCTCTCGGATTGTCCGCATTGGAGCCAAGCATATTCCCCAAAACGAGCTCAACCAAAAATTAATTGACGCAGACTTTGTTCCCTTAAAAGACAAGGAAATCGCCTTCTATTACGGCAAGTAGGGGCGCACCGATGTGCGCCCTATCCGACATGCGCCCTATCCGACATGCGCCCTATCCGACATGCGCCCTATCCGACATGCGCCCTAATCCGACATGCGCCCTAATCCGACATACGCCCTAATCCGACATGCGCCCTAATCCGACACCTTCGACAATGATGGGCTGGTCGACATTTTATACACAAGTACCGGCGACGTGCATCGGCTGTTTCGCAATCTTGGCAACCTCACCTTCCAGAATGTTGCCACCACTGCATTTCCAGCCGGGAGCCCCG
>JAAHHL010000449.1 GCA_010672185.1 Caldora sp. SIO3E6
TACTGCTTTTCCTCATTGAGAGATACCACCACAAATTGGATTTTATTTTCTACACTCACAGGTTGAGGATTAATATTAGCAAATGAGCCAGACCCCTCCAAGGCAGCGGACAGATAAATCAGGGGCATAATTTGCTGACGATACTGGATCACATCCTGATTGCCAATTCGCTCTATCGCATCCCGGGAAAACTCTTCGAGGCGTGCTACATGAGAGAGGGGAATAGCCATGCGTCGGTGGTTTGGTCCTTGGAATAATAGTAGTCGTTGTTGTTCTTGTGTGTTTTGCTGGAGGTCATTCTCTTCTGCTGCAATAACTTGCTTTTGCTTCTCTGAGAGCAAATTTGCTTTTTGAGCCAGACCTTGTACGTCTAAAATTAATGCTACTTTGCCATCTCCCATAATCGTAGCACCAGCAAAACAGGAGATTCCCTTTAACTGCTTCCCTAGAGGTTTGACCACAATTTCCTGAGTATCATTAATCGCATCCACTATTAACCCAAAGGGTTTATCTGTTGCTTGGAGGACGACGATATTGAGGATGTCATTGTTCTGCTTACTTGATTCTAGGTCTTTTGTCAACACAGGAGGAGCATTACTATGGACTAACAACTCAGATTCCTCTTCTTGATTGAGCTTTAGTTCTTGGTTTAAGTAAACCAAAGGTAAGAGACGACCCCGCAAGCGATATACCGGAGCACCATGAACCATTTCAATACCCCGGCGAGCAAGATTACCTTCCAGGCGAACTAATTCTACCAGGTTAAGCTGGGGAATGGCATAGCGATCGCCACCGCTGGTGATAATCATGGCTGGGATAATGGCTAAAGTTAGGGGAATCTTCAACTTGAAGCTTGTACCCTTACCTAAACGACTTTGGACATCGACAGTACCGCTGATTTTTTCAATATTCGTCCGCACTACATCCATTCCCACACCCCGCCCTGAGAGATTAGTTACTTGCTCAGCGGTAGAAAAACTAGGGAGAAAAATAAGGTTGAGTGCTTCAGCCTCGCTTATGCGGTTAGCTTTTTCCTGGGTAAGGATGCCCCGCTGCACTGCTAATTCTTTAATACGTCTGCTATTAATCCCCGCACCATCATCAGCAATCTCAATATTCACATGACCACTTTCATGTCCCGCCCGCAGAAACAGCCGTCCTGCTGCCGGTTTACCCGCAGCAGTGCGTACTCCTGGAGCCTCAATACCATGATCAACGCAGTTACGTACTAGGTGGGTTAAAGGATCAGCAATCGCTTCAATTAGGGTCTTATCCAATTCTGTATCTTCCCCCTCCATCTCCAATTGCACTTGCTTGCCAAGGCTAATTGCCAAATCTCGCACCACCCTAGGGAACTTGCTCCAGATTTTGCGAATCGGCTGCAAGCGGGTCTTCATTACCCCTTCTTGTAACTCCGAAGTGACAATGTTTAAGCGCTGAGAAGCTGCCAGAAAAGCAGGATCTATCTGTTTATTAACTGCCTGCTTATTGGCAAATTCGATAATTTGATTGCGACTTAAAACCAGCTCCCCTACTAGATTCATTAATTTATCCAGCAGACTGACATCTAACCGAATTGAGGTATCTACTACAGTGGAAGGGTGGGACTCCACACTAGTAGTTTCCCCTTGCTCCTCAGGGGTAGGTGAGAGCTCCGGTGAGGGCTCAAGGGACTCAATATTACTCGGAGAAACTCTAATTTCTTTTTCCCCATCTCCCGAACTTCGTTCTGCTACGCTAACAGCTCCCTCAGCTCCCGAACTTCGTTCCGCTACGCTAACAGCTCCCTCAGCTTCCGAACTTCGTTCCGCTACGCTAACAGCTCCCTCAGCTCCCCCAGCTCCCCCAGCTCCCTCAGCTCCCCCAACTTCCTCCGGTTGTTGTAATTGAGCCAGCCTCTCCAGCAGCTGAGTATAATCAGTATCCCCCTCTTCTCCAGTAGCTTCGAGGGTGTTGAGGAGTTGCTGTAGAGCATCGACAACCAAAAGTAGAGCACTGGTAATTTGTGGATTAATGCTAATCTGGCGATCGCGTAGGTGACTTAGCAGATTTTCTCCAGCATGAGCTACTAATTGCAACTGTTCAAGACCCAAGAAACCGCTATTACCTTTGATCGTGTGAAGAGCGCGGTAAATACGGTTCATTAGCTCTGGATCGGAATTATTTTGCTCCAGACTCACTAAATCAGCTTCGATCTGACTGAGATTTTCATAACCTTCCACCAGGAAAGCCTTAACATCCTCATCAATTTCCATACTTATCCCCCGCTCTGTAATAATAAATATAAACCTTCGACATGGCAGATTTGGCTATTTTCTTGATGAATCAAAATGATACTTGGGAGCAGTTGATTGCCATCGGCGTTGGGGAAGCTGCGGAGAGATTGAATGAACTGACTGACTATCCCATTAGCGTTCAAGCACCTAGGGTAGAAATTATAGAAGCTGTAGAGTTGCCCAAGCAACTACAGGTGTACTTTGGTAGCGAACCAATTGGTGCAGCCCATCTTCCTTTTCATGGAGAATTAGCAGGAATAGCCCAGCTATTATTTTCCCAGCAGAGTGCGATTGAATTAACAGTGGCTCTTACGGAGGAGGAGCCAGGAACTCCTGAGTTTGCTCAGCTCAAAGTCGAAGCGCTAACGGAGGTGGGCAATATTGTCCTCAACAGTGTCATCGGAATCTTAGGTAATCAGCTGGAGCGAAGCCTCACTTTTTCTGTGCCTGCCTACCTAGAAGATACCATTGAGAAACTGTTGCTCACTTACAAGTTTGAGCCGGAAGCAACGGTATTATTGTCCAACGCACAATTCAGCATTGAACAGCTCTCAATCACCGGAGAAATTCTCATCTTTTTTGAAGCAGATTTAGGGTTGCAAAATTAGGTGTTAGGTGGCAGGTGGCAGGTGTTAGGTGTTAGGTGTTAGGTATTAGGTGTTAGGTGTTAGGTGTTAGGTGACAAGTTAAAGAGTGGTGTATTGTGTCAATTCCCATATATGGTGTTTGGGCACTCTCCAAAACCCTATATATGGAAATAACCAAGGATTCAGAGAAATGGTGGTGATCCCTCTTCCTCTGCTCTCTCATCTCCGCGTCCCCGCGTCCCCGCGTCCCCACGTCTTTCTTGACAATGACATCTCTACCTTAACTTGTTACCAATGGGTGTTAGGTGTAATGATTAATGAAATTGAGCAGATTACCCAGAAGTTCAGTGTACTTGACTACGTTCCAGTGGGTTTTTGTGTACTGCGAGAAGATTTTGTAGTTCTGTTTTGGAATAACTGCCTTGAGGAGTGGACACAAATTCCCAAGACGGAAGTTGTTGGTAAGAATTTGAGCACCTATTTTACCCATATTAATCAGCCTAAATACCAGATTCGCTTGCGGCAGGTCTTGGCTAATGGTTTGCCAGCTATCTTTTCCGCTCAGTTACACCAATCTCTCATTCCCTCAACCCTACCCAATGGTCAGCAGCGTATCCAGCAGACTACCGTTACCGCTATCCCTAATGCCCAAGGAGAGGGTTTCTATGCCCTGATAGCGATCCAAGATGTCACAGAAGTAACCAACCGTATCCAAGCTTACCGGACAGAGCTTAAACAGCGTACACAAATAGAAACAGAATTAAAGCGCTCCAATGCTGAATTAGAACAGTTTGCCTATGTCGCCTCCCATGACTTACAGGAGCCATTAAGGATGGTAACTAGTTTTACCAAGCTCTTGGGGCAAAAATACGCTAACCAACTAGATGAACAAGCAGACCAAATCATCAATTTTGCTGTAGATGGAGCAACCCGGATGCAGGCATTAATCAACGACTTGCTAAGCTATTCGCGGCTGAATACCCAGAAGAAATCCTTCCAGCCAACAGACTGTCAAGCAGTACTGGAGAAAGCCTTGTACAATCTTCAGCTGCTAATAGTCGAGAATAATGCCAAGCTACGCCAAAGTCCTCTTCCAACAGTAATAGGTGATGAAACTCAGCTTGTTCAGCTGTTTCAAAACCTGATTAGCAATGCTATCAAGTACCGCAGCCAGCAGACACCAGCAATCGATTTAGGAGCTGAGCGGCAAAAAGACAAGTGGTTGTTCTGGATACGCGATAATGGTATTGGCATCAATCCTGAGCAAAGCGAGCGAATCTTTCTCATTTTTCAGCGCCTGCACACGCGGAATCAATATTCCGGCACTGGTATTGGGCTAGCTATTTGTAAAAAAATTGTGGAAAACCACGGTGGTCAGATTTGGGTCAAATCAGCACCAGGAGAAGGGTCAACGTTCTACTTTACTCTTCCCTACCTAGTGGACCGACACACCTAAAAATGTAGGTTGGGTGTAACGGAGTGAAACCCAACGCAGCACTCTCCCTTGTTGGGTTGCGCTATCGCTACACCCAACCTACTTATTCGACCATTTTAGCTGTGTCACGCCACTAGGGCAGCACAGCAGAAATAACTAACCAACTTCCTTGTCTTCTTTGTGTTCCCTTAAAATCTGTATATTAGAAGTAATCAATTAGATCGGAGATCGTGACTATGCTTCTAGTCAAAAAACATTCTCTGTTACTCTCCTACTGCCTTATTCAGAATTGGTGAGTCATTTCAGCGATATTTATAGATGAGTTATAACACAATTAATAAACCCATTGATATCTTGTTGGTTGAAGACAATCCTGGTGATGTTTTCCTCATCACCAACTCCCTTAGTACCAGTCAGATGCCCAACACCTTATATCATGTTACTGATGGTATAGAGGCAATGGCTTTTCTGCGCCAAGAGAACTCCTATGCGACTGTCGTTCGTCCCCACTTGATTTTACTGGATTTGAACCTACCCAATAAGAATGGCTTTGAGGTATTGCAGGAAATTAAAGCTGACCCAGATTTGAAGCACCTGCCAGTTGTCGTTCTGACATCCTCAAGAGCTGAACAAGATGTCCTCAAGAGTTATAGGTTATATGCCAGTTGCTATATTTCCAAGCCTTTTGAGGTGAATGAGTTTGACGCAGCAGTCAGATCAATTGAGTCATTTTGGTTACAGCGGGTGCAACTACCACATAAATGAAATGACAAGGTTACTAATATAGTCTGGAAGAAATAAGTGACCAGTTTGAGATTGATAGAATCCTTACTCTATAAGCATTCTTAATTCTTAATTCTTAATTTCGCACAGCGGCACTAGTAAACTTGGACTACCAACCTTTATGCAGTGAAAGTTTTGCCTTTGTAAGTCCACTTGTAGGGTTTGCTCATCATGGGATTGAATTAGTATGATTGGCCACCAAATTAACATCCTGTTAGTAGAAGATAATCCAGGAGATGCTTTTCTCATCCGCGATATGTTACAACAAGCTCGGATGAATCAATTTGAGCTAACCCATATTGAACAGTTAGGGGTAGCAAGTCAATATCTCGAAACAAATTCCTTTGATGCGATCTTGTTAGACCTCTCGTTACCGGACAGCAAAGGGCTAAATACTCTTGCCGCTATCGAAGAAAAGGCTTCTAGCTTACCCATTGTAGTGTTAACTGGCATGAACGACGAAGAGGTGGCGATTCAAGCAGTAAGACAAGGGGCACAGGATTATTTGGTTAAGGGACAAGTTAATACTGAAGTGCTCGTGCGCTCGATTCGCTATGCCATTGAGCGTCAGCAACTGGAAGAAAACCTCAAACAGCGAAGCTTGGAACTGGAGGCTGCCAATAAGGAGCTAGAATCCTTCAGTTATACAGTTTCCCATGACCTACGTAACCATCTTACCAATATTGATTGCTTCAATAGCTTACTGGCAATCAAATATGGTAATCGGTTAAATGAGGAAGGAATGGAGTATGTTGAGCACGTTCATCAGGCGATTAGGCAAATGAACCACCTAATTCAGGATTTACTCAAGTTATCGGTGGTGAAATACAGCCAGATTGAATTTGAGCAGATAAATTTGAGTCCAATTGTGCAAGAGATCCTAGCTAAGTTGCAACAGAGGCAACCTTCACGCTCAGCCGAGTTTTTGATTGCTGCTAAAATATTAGCTCAAGGCTCTGAGCCTTTGCTCAAGATAGTGCTGGAAAACCTGTTAGAAAATGCTTGGAAATATACGAACAAACAACAAATAACCAAGATTGAGTTTGGTGCTTATCCTTTGGCAAGGAACAAGCCGGCGCTAGATTAGGCTATA
>JAAHHL010000045.1 GCA_010672185.1 Caldora sp. SIO3E6
TTTGGGATTGAAGCCTCGCAGCTTCAGCACATAAAACTTTTTCAGCTTGTCGATATAAGCTTTACTACCGGTAGCCTTTGGCTTTAGGGCTTGACCAAAACGAAACTGATTATTATCAACTAAACGGACACTAGCGGGAATAATTCCACTGTGGGCTAAGGCATAGAGAAATTTTACCCCTAATTCAAAATTGGGGAAAATTAGAGAACCGTATTTAGTCACCTGGGGTAAAGAATGAATCTTAATGACAGCTTTGGTAATTAGTCCTAAGTTACCTTCATTGCCAAACAGCAGCTGGTGAAGCTGCATCCCCATAGAAGCGCGGGGTGTTGGTTGTATTTGTTCTAATACCCCTGTTGGTGTTAGCAGAGTAATCTTTTCCACAATCTGCTCAATATTGCCATAGCGGTTTTTCTTCATGCCACTGGCATTTGTAGCAATCCAACCCCCTAAAGTGGATAATTCCAAACTATCCGGTTCATGGCCACAGACAAATCCTTCTTTAGTTAATTCTGCTTCTAGTTGTTTTCCTGTAATCCCCGCTTGTACACAAGCACGGAAATTTTCCTTGTCAATCCACTCAATTTGATTCATCCGTCTCATATCTACGGCTACAATCATCCGAGTTTCTGTTGGTGGTAGTTTCAGAGCACAACTGACGCTGGTTCCTCCTCCAAAGGGTACAAGGCAAACATTATATTCCCTAGCTAGTTCAATAAGCTTTTGAGCATCTGCTGTGGATTCGCAGTAAAACACCATATCTACCAAGCGTTCTAACTTGTCATACAGGACTTTATAGACTTCCTCAAAAGTAGTTTGTCCGTGGCTATGAACTAAGCGTTCCCCATCTTCAAAGCTATATTGGTGGGTAGGAAATAAGTTAGCGATCGCTTGACAGAAATCTGGGTGGTGATGGGGAGGAGCAATGTCGGGATTGGCGACTTCTTCTAAGCGATCGCTTGGCTCGAGCTTGATATCTAAGAGTTCTTCAATATAGGGTAGAAGGTGGGGCATTTTGTAGCCCGATAGATGGTAGCGATGGCCGGTCATTATTACTGATAGGTCATGATTGATTGTCAATTCAGTATCGGCAAATCCCCATTTATGACCCCACAGAGCATCTTTCCCTGGGGTAACTGCTTGAGAGTGATCTTGCTTAGCCATTTATTAATTCCTCTTTCCTATCTACTTGCTAAATATTTTTGTAACCGACTTCCCACACTCCCTATATAGTGGTTGGGGCACTCCCAGATCCCCGACTTCTTCAAGAAGTCGGGGATCTAAACACCGGCAATAGTGGCTAAACTGGCCCTATCGTCGTTAATCTATCTGATCTGGATCTATTCCTAATTCTCGCAATCGTTCTGCTAATTTTTCTGCTCTCAATTGAGCATCAGTAGCTTTTTCGACCGCTTGAATGGCTTTTTCTTCGGCTTGAATGGCTTTTTCTTCGGCTTGAAGAGCTCTTTCCTCCTGCCAGGGTAAGCATTTACCTGCTTGATCCCACCAACGCAACCAATTGCCTGTTCTGAGTAAGTGTTTTCCTTCCCATATTCCCAGATACAAATCTAGTTCCTCAATCCAGTACCGTCCATCGGCATCGGGTTTTTGCTTGTGGTAGAGTTGTCCATCTAGGCGGTATACTTCCACCTTTGCCTTTTCTGGCTTAAAGATGACATAGTAGGGAATCTGGATCACTCGCTCATAGAAAAACCATTTGCCGATGCTGGGATCTGATTCCATTGAGTATTCTCCCCCATCTGTCTCGGAGATAAACTCCATGACAATTAAAGGAACAGATCCTTCTTTATGGGGAGTATAACTACGACGAGGCTTGAGGGAAGGTTTAACTGGACGAACATACATCCAGTCTGGGGCTTTACAAATGGTACGATTATTGAACCCTGCACACAGGGCAAAGTTAGAGACAATCAGAGCATTTTCTAATAATTCCGATTGTGTAGCCAGAGCGTCGGTTAAAGCAGAAGCTAAGGGCGGATGGTCTTGATTTTCCACAGGGTCGTCAGGTAGAACAAAGTCATCTGGCAGCAAAGGCCAGGTAATCTGCACAGTAGCAGTATTGGAGCGTGGAGTAGTAACCATAACTATAGGTGTTAGGTGTTAGGTGTTAGGTGTTAGGGAATTTTCCACTTGCGGTACAAGGCTTTTGAGCCAAAAGATACAAATGCTCTTTCAGCAAATACCAGTTCAATAGTACTATAAAAAGTAAGGCGATCCTTAATTCCCACTTAAAACCTGACATATAGTTAAAAATATAGACTTTAAATGTTGACATTGTCAAATTATTGATCTAACTTCATAATGGAAGTAAATTCCGAGCTTCGGAGGATCCATTATGCCCGACGGAGATATGGTTCACAGTAGGCTTACTCGGCTTTATCAGAAACCGTACAAGTCGCTTTGTGAAGGAAAAGCCAATAGCAATGAATGTGCCTGGATTGCGATGAAAGCGCTCAAGCAAGATATTGTAAGAAAAGGTGACCTTCCTGTCATGCTCGCCAAATGCATGAGTGACAGGCTAGAGCAAGCTATCAATGATGTTGGTGAGAATGGCTTAGTGGATTGGACTGCTGTAAGTATGGAGTTCGATAGGTTAGAGCAACAAGCCAATGGATCACATTACCTAAAGACACTAGTTCTCAATGCTGGCAAAAGTGTTCTTAATGATTTCAGATATAAGCGAGAAGTAGATACTAATAGCTCTTCAGAAGCGATTTTGAAGCGTTATATGTACAATGTGTACGAATCAGCATTCAAAGAACGCATCCCACTAACCCCTGAGCATTTCGCTGGAATTGACGAAGTGACCCTCAACAGGCGCATTAAGGAGATTCAGCCAGATATTGACACTGCTGTAAGTAAATGGGCTAAAAAGGCAACCAAAGATGAGAGTGTAGCTAACCTAAGGCGACCTCCGCGACGAAAGGTTAACCAAGCAGAGGATCTCGAAGAGGACTTACTATCAGTACACAACCACAATAATTGCAGAAAGATTAACAAACTGTTGCAGGATGAGGAAAGTGTAGAACTGTCACAAATTACTACACACCATCTGAAAGAGTTTCTGTAATCAGCCTTGTAATGGAGTAATAGCATGAAAGGCAAGCTTTCTACGGCAAACAATCATCATACCCACAATGGCGATTACACATTGCGCTTTAGTCCCGTGCTGAATAGCAATGGATTGGTTCACTTTATCGATCACTCTAGAAACAAGGAGAACACCATTGGTCTCACTGTGGATGATAGAGATTTTGGATACCGGGTTCAGCGAGAGTTTCCCTCGGTTGTTGCCGATCTGATTGACCTTGCTGTTGCAATCCATGCTTCGGATCGTCTTGCTGTCCAAGATCTGCGCCGGGAACAGAGCCGCATTTGTGTAGTGCTTCCAGTGCGTCATCCGGAATTGCTGAACACTGACTCATTGCAAGCAAAACTAGAAAATCTGCTTGGGTCGGCGACTGGAAGTCGATGGACTTTTGACTTCCAAAAAAGAACTGTGTCAGGACGAATAGTTGAGCAGCAACTGGTGCTTCCAAATGACCCCGAAGATTGTGAGGTGGCACTATGGAGTGGTGGTCTTGATGCTCTTGCAGGTCTTTATACCAAACTCCAAACAAGCCAGACAAAATCATTTATGCTATTCGGAACTGGCAGTAATAATAACATGTACGCTCGTCAGGAACAGGTATTCAAAGCACTCCAGCCTTCCTACCCCAATCGCCTTAATCTCTGTCGAGTGCCCATCCGTTTTTCTCAAAGCAGTCTGCATCAAAAGAACAAGATTACCCGTGCCAGAGGGGTTGTGTTTACCTTACTTGGTGCTGCGTATGCTTATTTAATGGGTAAGCAAGTACTTTGTGTGCATGAGAATGGAATCGGTGCAATCAATCTTCCGTACCGTGCATCTGCTGTGGGACTGGATCACTCTCGTTCTGTCCACCCACTCACTTTGCTTATGGTGAGCGATGTCATTTCAGAGCTTTTGGGAGAAGAGTTTCGGGTGCATAACCCATTCCTCTTTTGGACTAAAGCTGAAATGTGCAAAGCTTTAGCTGAGGACGGGAGAAGTGACCTACTGCCACTCACTAACTCATGCGATAGTCCACACCGCAAGCCTCAACAACCAATTCAGTGTGGATACTGTTCCTCTTGTATTTTGAGGAAGCAGGCACTTGCTGCTTCAACAATAGAAGATAAGACTCGTTATATAGTGCCTCATGGAAACCGCCCAGCAGAAGATCCAAGTTTGCATCTGCGCCATATGCTCGTGCAAGTTTGTACCTTCCGTCGCCTGCTTGGTGCTTCAGATAACCCTAATTTTCAATGGGAAGCTTTAGCTAAAGAGTTCCTTGCACTAGACGAAATCGTAGATCGGACTGCTGTGGCAGAAAACCTACTGCCTTCTGACATGCAAAACCGTCTACTCAAACTTTATCAGACTTATGTTGCTGAATGGGATACTGTAGAATCGCAGATTGCAGCTGAGCTGTTGGATAAAGATGGTGAACAGCAGGCATATTCAACAGCTGTTACTTCACTTTCGTTGAGGGACTCTTGCCATGACTAACAACGTCCTTGACAACATTGATATCGGTCGATTGGGGGAACTCCTTCAACAGGCACGTAATAAATGTGGTATGACCCAGGCTGATGCGGCTAAAGTCATTGATGCTGCACGTACTACTATGGTTGCCATCGAGAAAGGGGAACGCCGTCTCAAGCCAACTGAACTGATTAAGCTTGCCCGTGCTTACGGACGAGCCGTCAGCGATTTTGTTCAACAACGCCCAGTAGTGCAACCTTTTCAGGTTCAGTTCCGAGCAGCCTACCGACGAGATGAGGCTCAAGAGCAGCAGATTGAGCCGGTTATTCTGGGTCTAGAGGAGTTATGCCGGAATTACCTGGAACTTGAGGAGATTATGGATGCACCACTCCCACAGAATTATCCTCAAGATTATGATGTCACTGGTATGCCTATAGAGGCGGCTGCGGAGAGCATAGCGATCGCAGAACGTCACCGACTTGGACTCGGAGATGGCCCTATTCCTCTGCTCCGAGACATTTTAGAGCAGAGTGTAGGACTTCGGATCTTTTACCTAGAAATGCCACCAAAATATTCCGGGGTATACAGCTACAATGAACAACTCGGTGGATGTATAGCAATTAATGCCAACCACCCTGAAGAGCGACGGCGTTGGTCACTGGCTCATGAATACCTTCACTTTCTTGCCCATCGACATCAGCCTGTGTTCGATTATGAGGAGCAATATCGAAGAAAACCAGAGAGCGAAAGATTAGCAGACAGCTTCCCAGACTATTTTTTGATGCCGACGAGTGGCTTGCTTAAACGGTTCAATGATATGTATCAGACCCATGGCAAGTTCACCCCAACTAATTTATTTACTTTGGCTCACTACTATGGTGTATCCATTCAAGCCCTCGTTCATCGATTGGAAGCAATGAAGCTGCTACCATCTGGAACTTGGGAGCTATTAAGCGATCGCGGATTGAAAGTGAGAAAAGTACAGGAGGAACTTGGCCTAGAAGAAATTCCACAACGCACTGATATGATACCAGTCCACTACCAACATCTTGCCATTGAAGCTCTAGATCAAGGGCTGATTACTGAAGGGCGCTTCGCAGACTTCCTAAGGGTTGATCGCCTAGAGGCTCGTCGTATTGCAGAAGTGTTGCGAGAATATTCCAGCGGCATGACTGAGGAAACTACTGATCTTGATCTGCGGCAAGTAAAGAAGTGATGGGAGATTAGATCAAATTATGCAAATTAATTACTCCCATATTCTCCTTGATGCTTGCTGTATATTCAACTTGTGTGCTTCGGGTAATCTTCTGGCAATATTGAAAACTATTCCTGCTCAGGTTGGTATCACCCAGGTGGTACAAGAGAGGGAATTAATTTCTCTCCGACGCCTTGAGGGCAAGGAAAATGAGGAAGCAACTCAGTTTGAGGAAGCTATTGCACAAGGACTACTCGAAGTTTTTGATTTTAAGTCAGAAGAAGAAGCAGAAACATTTGTGAACTACGTCTTTGAGCTTAAGGACGATGGTGAATCTGCAACTGGCGCGATTGCTATTCATCGTGGCTGGGCAATTGCCACTGATGACAAAAAGGCGATCTCGTTTTTTCAAAAGCGGGCACCACACCTCCAGATTTTATCAACCCCAGAGATAATCAAACATTGGTCGGAGGAAACAAATCTCGATTTATTAGCACTAAGTGATTCGCTTAATGCTATTCGGAAGAAAGCACGGTATTCACCACCCCCTAAGCATTTTTTGTACAGTTGGTGGGAAAGTGCAATGATACTACCGGGTTAGTCACCCCCGTTGAAGAGACAATCGCGAAATCCTTGTATCGAACAGGCCAAAAAAGTTAACCTATTTATAGTACATATATTGTGTAACTGGCAAGATGCTAGTTACACAATCGATACCCCCACACCCTTACTACCTGTTCCTTTGCTCCGAACGAATTTTAAATGCGTTGTGAGCTTATTAACTCCTGAATCCCAACAGAAACATCATTAACAATTGCTCGATAAACTTGGTGATTATCAACCCCATCCTGTTGTTCCCAGTAATGGTTAAATTCTAGAGGAGGGCCAAAACTAACCCGAATTGGATATTTTTTGGGGAAGTACTTACCTTTTGGTAAAGCTTGGTAGGTTCCCTGGATATAAGCTGGAACTACAGGAGCATGTAACTTCATCACTAAGATTCCTAAACCTGGCTTGAGGGGTTGCAGTTTACCTGTTACTGAGCGAGTTCCTTCTGGAAATAAGAGGATAGATTTTTTCTGAGCAATCACCTGTTGACAAGTTGGCACACAATCGAGAAATTTTCCTTTACGCTTAAAAGGGATCATGTTTAAGAAATTTTGGCATAACCAAGCCTTGGTGGGGTGATTAAAAAAGTAGTCCTTGGCTGCTAAACTATATACTTGGCTGATATGTTGTCCTTGAGCTGCAATAACTGCTGGACCGTCAAGATGGCTATTGTGATTAGCCGCAATAATATAACCTCTATCCTGGGGGAGATGTTCGAGACCTTGACATTCCAGTTGTAGCCAATGTTTGTAAATTGCTGTACCACTCAGCCAAATTACTTCTTGTACAGCTTTATGTAATAGTTTGGGATTTACATTTTCTATTGGTAAATTAGGCGATTCTGCCAGTAAATCACTTTTATTAATCATTAAATTTTCCCTTAATTTTTTTTGGTTGCTTTATCTTACCATCTGCTTTTGAGCTGATTGAGGTATGTCGAAAAAACTCTGATTAATCAAATAATCAAAATAGGTATGCCAAAGGTGTCTATCTAGAGGGGAACAAGGGATAGCATGATCAAGCCCAGACAAGATGTTTAAGGTTTCCTGGCAGCTTATGTGAGGGGACTTTCTCGATTGCATCAACTCCAAAATTGTTAACTTTTCTGTAGACCAACGATTTACCAGGAAAGGTATTAGGGGATAGAGAATATGGTTAGAATCTGGTTTTACTAGTAAATTGAGTTTTTCTAGCCATTGTTCTAGGGAAAGCAGCTGAACTTGATAGCCCCGTTCTTGGATAAACTCAGCCAACTGCTGCCAAGGCATAGGTTGAGGATGGTTTAAGTGAAAAACTTTATTAACGTACCAGTTTTGCCGGGATAAAGAAACAATACTTTGGCTGACATAATCGATGGGAGTAATATCCAACGGCATATCTATTTCCGGCATGTATCCCATCTGGATAAAGCCTTTAATCATGCGCCAGATAATATCATTAGCATTAACCGTTCCTGCTTGACTATGACCACCAATAAAACTGGGTCTGTAGATGTAAACCCTAAGCCCTCTCTCTCCAGCTATCTGCACTAATTTATCTGCTACCCATTTACTTTGGGAGTAACCTAGATACATACCCTCTGTGCAATCGATGGAGGTAAACTCATCAACTAGCGGTTGTTCCAGGGCGGGGGTATGATAATCAAAAACAGCAACAGAAGAAATATAGTGGACTGGTTTGGGGTGACTTAAACTAGCTAGTCTTAAAACTTCTTGAGTTCCTAACACATTGGTAGCTTTCAACAGTTCATAAGGATAAACGTAGTTGAGTAAAGCTCCATTATGATAAATACTGTCTACCTGCTCTGCCAGGTTGTGAAATTGTTCCCAACTCAAACCTAGTTGTGGTTGAGATAAATCCCCAATAATTGGTATGATCCTCTCTTGAAAATGGGGCTGCCACAGTTGATAGGATACCAAGTTTTCTTGGATTCGGGTTTTACCTGATTTAGGCTCTGCAGCCCGTACCAAACAATAAATATCTGCCGGAGTTTGCTGCAACAGTTCCGCCAGCAGAAATGCTCCTAAAAATCCTGTTGCTCCAGTTAAGAAGATTGCTTGAGGTGCTGTTGGAGATAATTCAGTAGTTGAAGTACAGTAAATATCAGGGTCTAGAACCGCCTCTGCCGCTAAATTTAGTTGCGATCGCGGATAATTAAGGGAGGAACTAGCATCTCCAGCTCCTTTGGTTACTATTTGAGTGGCAACGTATTGTACGAAATCCTTGATGTTAGGTAAATTCCAGATAATAGTTGTTTCAACAGGAGACTGGAGCCAATCTTCTAAATCTTGAACTAACTCCACTGCCATGACTGAATCTATACCATAGTCAGCAAAGGTAGCATCACCACTAATAGTTTGAGCCTTGATTTTTACTTTTTGGTTAAACCAAATTTTTAGCCAATTTTCAATGGCATCAACAGGATTATTTCCGTTACTAACTAGGCTTTCCCCTGATAAGGCTCCGGGGTAAGGCACAGCAAGGGTTGAAGCTAAAAAACCTTCATCCTGATTCACCGCTGGGTCTTGTGCCAGAGCCTCTATAGACAATATTGGTAATGGTGGTTGAAGGTCTCCATTGGTTGATGCTAACTCCTGTGCAAGAGTACCGTTGAGAACTTTTTGCCTGCCATTAGCGGAATTACCATTACTCCAGTCGGATGTCTCTTCTAAAGGTAATTTCCACTCCCCAACTATATCCAATTGCCCTTGGAGAAAACTATTGCGACAAGCACTGCGCTGAATTTTTCCACTGGAAGTTTTGGGGATACTTCCGGTGCGCAGCAGGGAAATAGCACAGATAGGTAATTGATGGTGTTCTAAAACAGCTTGGCGAATTGGAGCTGCAATTAGATCGACATCTAGAGCTTGACGACGAGATAAATCAGATTCCGACTTTGCCTGTTCTTGAACTTGACGACGATAATTATACCGACGTTCCACCTCAGCCACCACAACTAGTTGCTCTTCACCCTCAACAACAACAGTAAAAGCTGCACTAGAGTTTGAATTAAGAGCAGGATGACTCTGTTCTACCGTTAGTTCAATATCCTGAGGGTAATGGTTGCGTCCCCGAATAATAATGACATCTTTTAATCGTCCGGTAACATATAATTCTCCATCCAGTAAAAATCCCAAATCCCCTGTTCTTAAAAAGGGACCAGTTCCAGTATCTGCTAGATAAGCTCCAAAAGTCTCTTTTGTCAGTTCAGGACGCTGCCAATAACCAGAGGTTACACTAGCGCCAGATACCCAAATCTCTCCCACCTGATCTTCTTCACAAAGAGTCAGAGACTGAGGATCGGCAATAACAACATTATGGTTGAGATAGGAACGACCACAACTTACTAGAGTACGACTTTCTGTGACTTGGTTTTCCCTTGCTACTACACGATTTTGCTCTAAGGCAGTCTTCTCTAGGGAGACAGTAGTAGGAGGTGCAGCCATTGAGGCACCGGTAATCAATAAAGTTGCTTCTGCCATACCATAACAGGGATAAAAGGCACTC
Source organism: Caldora sp. SIO3E6 (assembly GCA_010672185.1). Taxonomy (GTDB): domain Bacteria; phylum Cyanobacteriota; class Cyanobacteriia; order Cyanobacteriales; family Coleofasciculaceae; genus Caldora. Next base: position 9,879 of record JAAHHL010000045.1, read on the forward strand.
CGGCGGAAGCCACAAACAGCAAAGGTACGGGAAAATTGTTCCAGGGTTTGTGCTTTAATTGGTTCTGCTCCATTAAAAGCCACTTCCCAACTGCTCAGATCTAGGTTTCCTAATTGTTCTGGCTTAATTTTGCGTAGGCACAAATCATAGGCAAAATTAGGTCCACCACTGGTAGTTCCTCGGTAGTGAGAAATTGCTTTTAGCCAACGAATTGGCTTTTGGAGAAAAGCAACTGGGGACATAAAGATCATAGGAGAGCCAGAATAAAGAGGCTCTAAAATACCCCCAATTAAGCCCATATCGTGATAGAAAGGTAGCCAGGATACTACTATTGATAGATTTTGGAAGCCATGCTTAATTACAGCACAGTTGTTGATTAAGTTTCCATGGGAAACCATAACTCCCTTGGGGACTGTTGTCGAACCAGAAGTATATTGCAAAAATGCTAATGTCTCTGGTGTCAGCGCTTCGGATATCCCATCTTGAGTCGTAGTAGGCAGAATATCCGTTGCTATCCAGTGCAACTGTTCTAACTCTGACTGATGATTCCAGGTACTTTTGATTGTGTCTAATGTTGATGCGGTGGTTAATGCCACAGTTGCTTGAGCGTCATTAACCAGAGAAAGCAACCTAGATAACTTTTGATTTCGTCGGGGAGGGTAAGCTGGAACAGCAATTACTCCTGCATACAAACAGCCAAAAAAAGCCTCAATGAAATCCAGACTTTGGGGATATAGTAGTAAAGCCCTTGTCCCTGATGCGCACAACGATCGCAGCTTAAGCGCAATTGTTCTGGCTCGCTCGTCTAACTCTTGATAGGTTAATTGTTTCGTCAGTGTTTCTCCATTTTGCAAAAAGCTATAAGCTGTTTTTGTTGGTTGTTCGGTTGCTCTTTGTTGCAACAGTTCGACAAAATTGGAGAATTGGCTGTTTGAGGTAGACATGTGCTTGGTCTGCTGGCTGGAGTTGGATGGAATCGGATCTCCCAAAATCACTGAGAACAATCAATTTCAATACTGTAACAGTCAAATCTTATCACTGTTCCGAATTCCCCTACGTTTATAGATAAATTTTCAGCTCTCAGCTAATACGCATTTAAATTACTTAGCCCCATCTCCCCATCTCCCTTGTCTCCCTTGTCTCCCTTGTCCCCCCCATCTCCCCATCTCCCCACACCTCCCCATCTCCCTCACTCCTGGCGCTTGTTCACTGCAATTTCCCGACCTCCTAAACTTTCGAGTGCTGTCACTGCTGCTGCTGAACCGACCAGAATATCTCGTTCTTCTCCCCCCAAATAGAGGCGTCCGAAACTGCCTACCGCTTGAACTTGTAGGATATTAATCAAGGCAGACTTCTCCGCCTCGTTCGCTGCTAGGGCAGCATAGGCAGCAGGTTGAACTTCCAGCACATAAAGCGTTTGTCCTGCCAGCAGCATCTGTCCCCGTCTGGTACGATTAATCAATTGTGTTTGGTGGGCGTCAATATTGCGAATAATCTGGCTAGAAATTATCCGGGGTTTAAGACGTTCTTGTTCCCTAACTCCCAATGCATCCAGGATTGCCCTCCCAGCGGCTCGCGTGTCGCTCTGGCGACTGGAGTGAACTTCCAGAAGACCATAAAGTCGTTCAACAAACTGTACCCCAGGGCGAACAGAAGTAGCTTTGAGGGCGACATCAGTAATTCGGTTGATCTCAATACCTGGTGAGATTTCAACCCAGAGAGACGTATCACCGGGCAATGGCAAGAATCCTAAGGCTACTGTCCCCATATAAGCTGCGTGCTGAGGTTGTAAGCTGTCCAGAAATACGTAACTGCGCAATTCTATACCCAAGGCTAAAATCTCCGTCTATTGAGACAACTTTTGAAGGCTCAACATCTGAGTTTACCTTGCTATACCACCCAATACTGTTAGGTTAAGCTCGAAATTGCCAGTTTAGGGATAATAAAGAAAATTCTACCTAACACCTAACACCCATTGGTGACAAGTTAAGGTAAAGATGTCGTTGTCAAGGGAGCGGAGGAGCAGAGGAGCAGAGGAGCAGAGGAGCAGAGGAGCAGAGGAGCGGAGGGGCAGAGGAGCAGAGGAGCAGAGGAGCAGAGGAGCAGAGGAGCGGAGGAGCAGAGGAGCAGAGGAGCGGAGGAGCAGAGGAGCAGAGGAGCAGAGGAAGAAGAATACAATTTTCCTGAACCCTTGGAGTATTTCCATATATAGGTTTTTTTTAGAACCACTACGCCATATATGGGAGTTGACAAAATGCACGCCCTTTTAACTTGTCACCATTGCCTAACACCTAATATCCTTAATCTTTTTGTTCAACGATGCCCCAAGGGATAAAGGCTCCGCCATTGACATGAATGACTTGACTATTGACAAAGCCAGCTGCATCACTAGCGAGGTACAGACAAGCTTCAGCAATATCTTGACACTTGCCAATCCGGCGTGCAGGTATGGCTTTTGTTGCTTCTGCGTACCGAGCCCCCCAATTGGGATAGTTCTCAGGGATACGGAGGGTGTCGATAGTGCCGGGACTAACAGTATTGGCAGTTACCCCATAGGGACCGAACTCGATCGCGATCGCTTTTGACAAGGCATGAAGACCAGCTTTACTTGCTACATTATGAGCTCGGTAAGCGGCTCCAGTAAATCCGTCTTCGCCAGAGATATGAATAATTCGACCCCATCCCCTTGCTTTCATTCGAGGTAAAGTTGCCCGTGCTAGATAGAATGCAGAACTAAGGTTGGTATCAATAACCCGACGCCAATCGTCATTGGAAATATCCAAAATACCTTGTCTAATTCTGAGGGAAACATTGGACACGGCAATATCCACCCCTCCAAATTCTGCAATTGCCTGATCTACCATTGCCTGTACTGCATTGGGATCACTGATATCGGCTAAAACCGCGATTGCCTTGCTCCCCAAATCCTGTGCTTCTTGGGCAACTTTTTCGATCGCTTCTTGGTTGCTATGACCGTTAATAACTACATTGGCTCCAGTGGTTGCGAATAGTAACGCAATTTCTCTACCAATATTTTGCCTTGAGCCAGTTACTATAGCTGTTTTACCCTGCAAGGGTTTTTCACGGCTTGTCATTATTTTTCAACAGTAAAATAGCAATAGTTCATCTTACAGGAACTTTGCTTTCAGCTGGATTGTCACCCCCTTATCTCGAATGCAAATGTACTATTGCTCAATAAAAAATGGGATTATCTAACCTTCATCTGCATCTGTAGCATTCACTTGATCTACTCGCTCCAGCTGCCAGAGAATTTGATTGCCTTCCCGCCGTACCCGTGAGACAATCCAATTACGCCACGGCCAGTGGTCTCCCCTACTGGTCACAGCACTGGCGTTAACATCCATTAAGTCAGCTAGTTCTGAACTACTAATCAAGTAGCCCTGGGTCGCAATTTCATCGGCAATACGTAGAGTTTCCACGAGGTTGCGGAGTTGAGCAACTCTCACTTCTCTAGGTAATTCGTCGATTGCATTAGTAGGGGAAGAAACAGGTGAGTCAATCATAGCTTGGTCAGGGGTAGGAACCTTCGATTCTATATGGTTGTCAGTTAGCTCAGGGGCTATAGCAGAATCGGCTTTTTTTGTTACCGATAGATTTGTCGATTCTACTATTGCTGGTGAACTATTCAAGTCAAATGAGTTTTTTAGTACCGGAGACTTGCCACTGGCAAAAGCACGAGCGACTTGGTCAGAGCGCTCATTGCCCTGGTTGCCGCTGTGCCCCCGGACATACCTCCACTCCACCAAAGGGGAATTGAGTACATCAAGAGTTTCCCACAAATCTTGATTTAAAACTGCTTTTCCTTGGGAGGTTTTCCAGCCTTTTTTCTTCCAGCCTTTAATCCATTTGGTAATCCCGTTTTTGAGATATTCACTGTCGGTGTATAGTGTAACTGACTCAGCTTGTCCAGAAGTTTTCAGAACCTTCAGGGCTGCGATCGCAGCTTGCATTTCCATCCGGTTATTTGTGGTTTGAGCTTCTGCTCCGCCGATTTCAGCAACAGAGTCGTCAGTAAAATAAATTATAGTACCCCAGCCACCCGGTCCAGGATTCCCAGAGCAGGCACCATCGGTATAAAAGCTTTTGATTTGGCGAGTGATAGACATTTTTTCTTTTAAGAAGGCAGTAGGCAGGAGGCAGGAGGCAGGAGGCAGGAGGCAGTAGGCAGTAGGCAGGAGGCAGGAGGCAGGAGGCAGGAGGCAGGAGGCAGGAGGCAGGAGGCAAGGGAAATATTTACACTCACCAATTCTCAATTCTCAATTCTCAATTCTCCATTTTCCATTTTCCATTCTTCATCCCAGTTTGATAAGATCATATGTACTGGAGTTACTGATCATTAATAATACAACCAACCCCAGTTTTAAGTCCTCTCACCCTGAGCATAGTGAGCTACGAACCCCTACATCACAAATATCGCCCCCAAACTTTTAAGGATTTGGTGGGGCAAGAGGCGATCGCAAAAACCCTCACCAATGCCATTGTTACTCAAAGGATCGCCCCTGCCTATTTGTTTACTGGTCCTAGAGGTACAGGAAAAACCTCTTCGGCGCGGATTCTGGCAAAATCTTTAAATTGTTTGGACAGTGAGCAACCAACGCCAAAGCCTTGTGGATTGTGTGAAATCTGTCAGGAAATTGCCGGTGGTTATGCCCTAGATGTGACGGAGATTGATGCTGCTAGTAATACCGGTGTTGATAATATTCGGGAAATCATTGAAAAGGCTCAATTTGCCCCGGCTCGCTGCCGCTATAAAGTCTACATCATTGATGAAGTTCACATGCTCAGTACGGCAGCTTTTAATGCCTTACTGAAAACCCTAGAAGAACCACCAAAGCGGGTAGTTTTTGTCTTGGCAACAACTGACCCTCAGCGGGTACTGCCCACGATTATCTCTCGCTGCCAAAGGTTTGACTTTCGTCGTATTCCTCTGGAGGGAATGGTAACTCATCTCAAGGCAATCGCCTCTCAAGAAAATATCGATATTACAGCCGAGGCGATAACTTTAGTAGCCCAAGTGGCTCAAGGGGGACTCCGAGATGCCGAAAGTCTGCTAGACCAACTCAGTTTGATCACTGGACAAGTTACAGTAGAAGCAGTTTGGGATTTAGTGGGAGCAGTACCGGAAAAAGATTTGATGGTACTTGCTCAAGCGATCGCTGATGACAACTCTGAGGCTGTACTGGAACAATGCCGCCACTTGATGGATAAAGGCAGGGAGCCTCTAGTTGTTCTCCAAAATCTTGCTGGTTTCTACCGAGATTTACTTATTGCTAAAACTGCTCCTAGTCGTAGGGAACTAGTAGCAGTTACTTCCCCAACCTGGAATCAGTTGCGCGAGTTGAGCCAAACGCAAGAAGTTCCTAGTATCTTACAAAGTCAACAACACCTGAAAAACAGTGAAGCTCAAATTAAAAATACTACCCAGCCACGTCTGTGGTTAGAAGTTACCCTACTCGGCTTGTTACCCTCAGCCAATAGCCAGGAGACAGGGAAGTTAGGGACTAGGGCGTGTATTCAAAGCCAAAAATTTGATGTAGGGGCGAAGCATTTGGGCGATAGTTTATCGCAGAAACCCAAGGTATACAGTCCAAATGCTTCGCCCTCCGGCAGTTTGAAAACACACTCTAGCAAACCAAACACTCAGGTACATCGCCAAGCTTCTGCCTCAACCACTCCTCAACCATCGGAACCAAATAGGCAACAGCAATCTACTCCAGAGATTAAACCTTCTAACAATGGTATCGCTCCTGCTGCAAATGCACGTCCTGCGACACCAGTAGCTCCAACATCCAACAAATCTCCCTCAGAACCAACTGTTACTGTTTCTGCTAACACTGAAAACCCTGTAACAGCAAAGAGTATTAATCCTAACTCAACTATTCTTGAAGAACTATGGCAACAGGTGATTGAACATCTTCGACTCCCTGCGATGAAAGCTCTATTGCATCAGCATTGTTCTCTATTAAGTTTTGAGGGAACGGTGGCTTGTGTTGGTGTTAGTTCTCAGCCTTTACTGAAATTAGCCCAAAACCAATTACCTACCATTGAAGCTGCTTTTAAAGCTGCATACAAATCTCAGGTCAAGGTTAAATTACTAACTAAAACTGGCAAGTCTAGCAACAATTCTTCGCTTAAATCACCAAAAGCTGCTAATAAATTTCCAAAACCAGAGCCTCAAGCTAAAGCTGAACTAGTAGCTAATTCATCAGGAGCTACAGCAACAGAAACAGTACCATTTGAGACCCCCAAAGTCAATAATAATCCCCATATTGATGCTCCTGAGGTTGCTAACCCTACACTAACGTCCCCCGAAGGTTTAAAAACAGACCCGAAGTTGGAAACCAAAGTTTCGTCATTTGTTGATTCTCCTACTAAGGAATTAACACCAAGCCAGGAACTCGAGTGGGATACAGAGTATGTTGATCAAGCAATGGAAGAGCTCAAGCAATTTTTTGAGGGAGAAATTATAGAGCTAGCACATGATAATAACCAACGTGAAGCTGTAATTTCTGAGCAACCGCAATTTCCTGAAGTAACCGAAGTTGCCAATCAGCAGTTGGCAACACAAGATGATGATGTACCATTCTGAACAGCAATGAATAATGAGCAAATTCTAAATTCTAAATTCTAAATTCTAAATTTAATATCTAGCCTCCCAGAGCCCAAGAACCTGCCAACAAAACGAGGTAAAATGCTACTCCTGTAACAAACCAGCGAAAACTAGAATTTTCTGGACTTGGTAGTTCTTCTTTAAAAATATTAAACATGAGAGAACCAGCCAAAATAGCAGTTAGGACATCAGAAATCAATTCATTAGCTGGCTCAGTAAAGATATCGATCAACAAAGCTGCGATAATTGCTGCCACTAACCCATAACGTCCCCAAGAATTGAACTGTCGGCTATGCTCTTCCCTTAAAGAATGATCCGCTGAAATTAAATGCAGACTCATTGCCACCAAATAAAGGATGAGAAAAGGCCAACTTTGATCAAACTGTTCTGGAATAGCATAGATTAATAAACCGTTGTATAAGCAGGCAAATCCTAGTTTTAGGTAGAAAAGTAAATTACTGGTTTGACTTCCCTGTCGTTTACTTTTCCAGGCTATGCGCTGTACCCCATAGAATATCAGGAAGCCAATGAGGGTAATAAAGTTCACACCAACTCCCAGCAATTGATTTCCTTTTTCTAATTCTGGCAGTAGATGCATAAAAACGTAAGCAATTGCCATGCCACCACCAAAGGAAGCCGCCATTTCTTCTGTTTTATAGAGAAAACTGTGTAGGCTTTCCGAGGTAATATGAATGGCGCTAAACATTAAAGCAACGATAAATGTTAGTTCCAATGTTTCTGTTGTTTCGAGGGGAGCCTCTGCTGCCTCAACAGCAGAGGCAATTGTAGTTACTAATTCACCGATTAACAAGATTTATTTCCTCCCAATAGGATTATTTGGGTGGGTAAATTACTTTTCGATTATTAAATTAATTTGTTCTCTATTTTACAAAAAAATGATTTCGACTTCAATTATTACTTATCAATTCTTAATCAAGTGGGTCTCTTACCCATTGCCGAAAATTTTTCATAGTTTTATTTCGACCGATCGCTTTACTTGTCCGGACGAATTTTGGTAAATTTTCAATAAGAGGTAAGTTGGGAAAAATACCACTGCTTTCTCTTTTGGCATATTTACCATCAGGTTGCAAAATATTGATTTGTAGCTCACCTTTCTCAAATCGCCACAGTTCTGGAACACCTAAAGCTTCATAGATATTAGAATGAGTGCGAGAGGTGATATCAATTTCCAACGCTAAATCTGGTGGTGGATCTATGCTTAAATCCAAGCGGTCTTTTCCACGAACGGCAGCTTCATTTTGGATATAAAAACAGTCATCTGGTTCGATTCCTTGAAGCATAGCTTGATTTTTAAAAGTAGTCGATCCTAAACTCAAAAATTCAATATCTAGCTCTTCAAGGATAGCCTTAACAAAATCACCGATAAAAACTTTACCACTTTCATGTTCCGGTAATGGGGTCATAATTTCTAAAGTTCCTTTGTCATAGGCAACTCGTGCTGCACGATGTTCGCCTAATTCCTCCAAAATAATTTCAAATTCATTCCAACTGACTTCTTCTAATAAAACCCGTTGTCCCGGTGGTACTGTTAATCGTTTCAGTTCTAAAAGCATTACTCACCTCAGTTCAATTAATGATCAAGTCAGTCAGGACTATATTGGGGCTTGAATCTTGCTAAAGTACCATTATTACTTAAAATCACAATGAAGCATTAAAATTGGCATAATGATGATGTAAGTTGGAGGGAGAATAAAATGGCAACTCTGACAAAACTGACAAGCAAAGACCTAGAGAAACTCCAAGCAGAACATCCTGACTATCCCATGGAGTTAGTAGACGGAAAGATAACGATTATGAGTCCATCAGGGTATGAATCAGATGAAGTAGCTGCTGCGGTAACTGCTAAACTATGGAACTGGGCTAGACCCCGTAAGTTAGGACGGGTAACCGGCTCAAGTGCAGGTTTTGAGCTTCCCAATTCTGATGTGAGAGCACCTGATGTTTCGTTCGTACTAGCAGAAAGGATGCGACGCACTACCCGTTCTTTTGCGGAACTTGCTCCTGATTTGATGGTTGAGGTTAAGTCTCCTACGGATTCGCTCTCAGCTTTAAGAAAGAAGATTCAGGGTTTCCTCTCTCAGGGAACAAAAGTGGGTATTCTGATTAATCCAGAGAAGCACAGGGTTGAAATTTACCGTTCTGGTGAAGAAGTGGTAGTTTTGGGTGATGGCGATGTTCTGATTATTCCCGATTTGCTTCCTGGTTTTGAGGTGGCAGTTTCTGACTTGTGGTCACCGGAATTTTAATAGTGTATATAGTGTTGCTCATTGTTACGAGGTACACTGTTAAACTTCAAAGTCCCCCTTTCCAAGGGGGATTTAGGGGGATAAAGATGTACCTCACAGATGCAATAACTGCTATATGTTAGATCCACCACTCAGAGAACCAGCAAAACGTCATCAGCTTGATCGAGGATCATTCAAAGCCCTAGGTGTTTATAATCAGTTTGGAAATACATCCAGAGCAACTGAAATATTGGATAATATGGCTATTAGTAGTGAGCAACGTCAAGCCGCACTGAGGGCATGGAAGACTGAAAGAGGAAGTAAATGATGATTTGGGAGATGCTTATCGACCGACATCTTACTGCTAATGAAGTAGTAACTACAGTATCAAAGCTACTTTTAATTCCTGTGGCAGATATTCTAGTTATTGATGATATCACTAGTGTAAGGGTTGACCTCAAAACCAAGGTGGTTTGTGAAAATACAGCAATCGGAGGGGATTTTCCGATGATGCTCTCGATTTACTTACGTGATCCTAATTTGGGGGAATTGGATATAAAAGCAAGCACTGGTCAATTCTCTGGTATGTTACGGTGCAAATGTCTGATTTCAGATGAATCGGTAAATCCTTACTCATGGCTTTTAATACAAGGAACAACAGATTGCCAGATTGTTTATCTTGATCCAGACAAGTTGGATGAGAATGAAGAATATGTTGTTAAAACCAGTGAGGTGCTGCAAGCAATCACTAATTAGTACAAGAAATCAGGTAGAGACGCGCCATGGCGCGTCTCTACAGGGTTTTTGCGGTTGCCTTATTTGTGGTCTAGCTAAAGCGGATTTGGTATAACCCCGTAAGCAAGGGAAATGAGGAAGAAATGTCCAATTCCCCATTCCCCATTTCCCATTTTCACCTTTAGCGACGCTTACCTTTAAGGAAAGCACCAGCACCGAAAACACCAATACCGAGGAGACTAAGCACTGAAGATGGTTCAGGTACTGCACTCACGGTAAAGGAACCATAAGCAAAACCACCATCACCATCAGAGACACGCAATGCTACATCATAGGTGCCTGATCTATCAAAAGACCACTGTCCACTTGTACCAGTAAAGTCATCAAATATGCCATCCATATCAAAATCCCAGTCAAAGGTGAGAATGTCCAAAATTCCCGGATCGATGGCAGCGGCGGAAAAATCAAACATATCATCTACCTTAACCACCAAGTCTTGAGTCAGCTGGGTAATGGTGGGGGCAACATTCAATACGGTTAGTTGCTGAGTAGAGGTATTACTGAAAGCACCGTCTTTATCCTGGGCTTGACCAGTGTAAGTAAAAGTACCTTCATCTGCAAAAGTACCCAGATTCTTGCTAGCTGTCCGAGTTCCTGAAATCCTCCCATCAGTACCAACATTGGCACCATTTAAGAAGAAACTGATAGCATCTGCTCCCGGATCTGTGGCAGACAAGAAAGCTGTAGCAGATTGA
>JAAHHL010000450.1 GCA_010672185.1 Caldora sp. SIO3E6
GCTTTTTGTTTTGCTGACTCAAACCCTTGGGCTTCTGCTCTGGTTTGAGCATCCTTAATACTAGCTAAAATCCAGCTTTCACTAGCTCCCGTTTCTAGCAATACTCTGGGAGGCTTGCCACTGTCCAATTTCACAAACGCTAATTCTAAACCTGACATCCAACCAGCCAGAGGTGTTGCTCTAGCAGAAAAGATGATGATACCAGGAATCCGAGTTTCGGGAGCAAGTTCGAGCATTGATAGGGGGAAGGCTTCCCCAAACTCGATTTCCCACTCATCCATTTCTGCAAAGGCTCCTGCTTCTAAACTAACAAATGCCCACTGCTGGTACTGCAAAGCATCTGGTAACAGTTGAGGTGCTTGGGATTGGTAGCGAACAAATGCAGAAGCTGTCGCGTCGGCTTGATATCCAGGCTGATGGGGATAAAAGTCCTTGCTCCTTTGTTGGAGCCACTTTTCTAGGGTATAAGTACGACGACTAGCCTGAGCCGGAATACCTAGCTCTTGGCAGGCTTTGGTAATCATGTTGCTCATCTGACGCCGAAAGAAGCGAATTCTTTGTGGGCGCTGTTGGCTTTGAGCGATCGCATCAGCTAAAGCTTCGCACAACCAAATGGAATTGACTTGCTGATTGGGACAAAATTTAGTGTATTGGAATAGATTATCTGTTGATTGATTTGGAGTCAAAGGACTCTCACAGATTAAGACTTCCCAAATCTTCTTCTGATTGTCGTCCAAAATCGGGCGCGAATAAAAGTCTAGTTCCCAAATAGTTCCCATGCCTCTGTGTTAATGCTCCAGTTGCCTTCTTCATCATACGGGAGATGGGGGACAACGGAAATTGGGAGATTGAAAAGTGAGAACAATCAATTTCAGCTTTTTTGCTCTAGGCTTGGTTTTCCGCCTTAACTATAGCAAAAAGCGACCGGACTCCAAGGCTCCAAGGAAAAAGATTGACAGGTAAAGGTTTGCTGCATTTGGCGTTGTCCTAATCGCCTTGGCGACTGCTATAAGTGCCATTGTTATATATTGATAACGTGGTGATCGCAACTAGCATAATATTGCCATACTATTTAGGTTGTGGTAATTTTCACTGAAAGCGATCCTTGCTATACCTGGGTTTCAAGCTGATCACTTATTACATCTGATTTAGGGGATTGCTATATGAGCCAAAACAAATTCACAGAAACAGACACCGAAACATTTTACAATGCCGAAGACAGTCTCTACCGCAGTTTTTGGGACTCAGAAGGCAGCCTTCACTGGGGTTATTTTCTGGACTTGGCTGCCACCTGTGCTGAGGATTTCATTCCCGCCTGCCAGAGGTGGAATGAATATATGCTAGAAAACAGCAGGATTACAGCCTCCTCTAAAGTCCTAGATATCGGCTGTGGTAATGGTAATACTGCTATTTGGCTAACCGAAAAGACAGGATGTGAAGTAGTAGGCATCGATTTGAGTAATGTTCGCATCAGTAATGCTCTAGAGAAAGCGCGAAACTATCCATCCTTGCGTCTACAGTTTCACAAGGCATCCGTGACTAATCTGCCTTTTAGCGATCGCCTTTCCTGGATCTATGAAACGAAAGACACTCAACAGTTGGAGGATAAATATGATGCTTGGTCTGCCATCTATGATACTGAACTAGATCAACCTTATCGTATCAGTCCAATTCGGTCAGCTCATGCCTTGGCTAAAGTATTACCCAATAAAGACGCTAGGATTCTAGATGCTGGAGCTGGTACAGGGATGGTAGGAGAGGCTTTGGCAGAATTGGGATATACCAATCTTACCGCAATTGACCTCTCGGAACAGATGCTAGAAGCTGCTCGGGAAAAGCAAGTTTACCAAACCCTGTATCGAGACAATTTAGAAGCACCAGTTAATTGCTCTACTCCCTCTAGTTTTGACGCTATCATTTCTGTCGGAGTTTTTACTTTTGGTCATGCTCAGCCAAAAGCTTTGCTCAATTTGGATACTTTGTTAGTATCTGGTGGTTTCTTTGTCCTTACTGTTCGTGTGGATTACCATGACAATAACGAGACTTTGCAAGAATTACTAGAAGATTTACCTTGGATTTTAATCAATCGAGACGAATTTACCATCTTTGAGCAAGAACCGATCTATACTATAGTTTTCCACAAGAAGTAGTTTTCGATTAGCCTGACAAACTGAATTTAGGAGAAAACAGAAGAAATGGGGAAAATCAAGCTGATGCACGCCAAGCTACATCGTGTCCGTGTAACTGAAGCCAACCTCCATTATATAGGTAGTATTACTATTGACAGAGAACTACTGGAAAGAATAGGAATTCTGCCTCTAGAAGAAGTGGAAATTGTCAACATTGATAATGGGAATCGCTGGTATACTTATGTGCTTCCAGGAGAGGCAGGAAGTGGAGAAATTTGTCCTAATGGTGGTGGTGCCCTATTATGTCAACCTGGAGATACCTTAATTATTTGGGCTAACGAAGAACGAGAGCGCTCAGAAGTTTTATTGAATGGACACCAAGCAAGAGTGTTGATTGCCGACGAAAATAACCAAGCAAAGGAAGTTTTCTACCAGACCCTCACTCCTAATGGCGAGACATTGGAATACAACGGTTATGAAACTGCGAATAGCAAACAACCGATTGATTCCAAGTCTTTAATCGGAGTTTGAAATAAGCCAAGTAGGTAGGTGGCAATAAACAGGACTATGTTACAAAACTTAAATGCGGCTCAAACCTTTACCAATAACCAACGACCAATGACCAATGACCAATAACAAATACTATGAGGTTCCCTTAAAAAGGCTGAACTCAAAAAATACCCAAGGATTGGGGGTTGTATTCACAGAGTTTGAAGATGTGACAATAGAGTTGTGCCCATGGCCTACTCAAGGACAACGACCTTTGATTGCCCAGGGGGGTTACAGTACAGTTCTTGAAGAAGAATTCAAGGTCTACTGGCAGAATGCAACTATGCTTTCTGCAGGTCATCAAAATGCTCGCGGCGGTGCAACGGGTAAGATTGTATCTGACCGAGAAACTAACTCCAAGCATATTATGGTCAATTGGCTAAGTGCTCATTTGGATGCAGGAGAAGCTTTTATCGCTAAAAATGGTGAGCCAGGTATATTTCTGTTGGCTCCCCCAAAAGAGGATGTCAAGCCGGAAGATTTTGTCGCCTTTTATTCGGATGGTAGCTGTGGCATATCAATACATCCTGGAGTATGGCATACAACTCCGATATCTCTTTCCAAACAGGAAGTAGTCTATAAGAGAAAGCAAGGCAGTATCTATGCCACAATCGATTGTGTCTTAACCAAAGAGCATAATACTTGGTTAAAGATTCCCCTAAGTCAACTGCCAGAAGCTTAAACTGCTCTATCGACCGACACAAGGAGTAATATGGTTACTTTAGTTCAGCAAATCAAATCAGCGTTTTGCATCGTATCGGTTGCCAACGTTGATAACGGGGTACAAATTACTTGGAAAGATGGTCATGAAAGCTTTTACCACAACCTCTGGTTGCGGGATACTTGCCATTGTCCAGAATGCTTTCAGCGGGATACCTTAAGCCTTAATAGTGGAGAAGGAGAAGGACATGACCCCCTGAAGATGCCACTCAACCCGATAATTGAAGAGGTTAAGTGCGATCGTGAAGGGAATTTAGATATTATTTGGGGTGGTGAAGAACCCGGACATCATAGTGTATTTGATCCCTCTTGGCTGAGGGTTCACTGCCAGAAAGACCCCACCCTCAAACAAGGACGAAAACCCCAACTATGGGATGCATCATTGTCCATTCCTCACTTCGACTACCAGGAAGTAATGCAAGATGATGATGCACTATTACTCTGGTTGGAGAAGATGCTGGAATTGGGAGTAGTTATAATTGACAACTTTCCCAAAAATAAAGCAGGTTTTCAGGCACTCATAGAACGAGTCGGACTGATTCAGCAGCGATATCATCCCACTCATATCTTTACGTTAGATACAGCTAACAAATTGGCAGGGAATATTCACCACGCCTATCAATACATGGAACGTTTACATAATCATACAGATCATGTCTCCTATAAAGTTCCTCCCAGACTACAATTTCTGGGATGTATTGAATACAACAACCCCGACAATGATCGACAGGCATATTCCACCCTGGTAGATGGTTTCAAAATTGCCGAAGTTTTGAGGAGGCAACAGCCAAAATTCTTCGATCTACTAACTCAAGAGTATGTGCCAACAGGTAGACGACGGCTAGGGGTAGAAGAAAAAGTATCCGACAGGGAAAAAGGCACCAAGAAATACCAATGGGAAACCTATCATCGCCAGCGTGTCATTAACTTGGATGAAAACGGCGAAGTTTATCAGATTCGTCACCATGAAAAAGACAGAGTGCCCCTAGATGTTTCCCCTGACAAAATTCAAGACTTGTATGCCGCCTACCAAGCATTTACGACTCTGGCGGAATCTCCAGAATATAACGTCGAATTTCTTATTGCTCCGGGACAGGTATTAGTTAACGATAACTGGCGATTACTCCACGGACGAACAGCAATTCGGAATCCTCAACTACGACGAGTTTTGTTAGGAGCATACATGAAGCCAGAAACCTTCCGCAGCCGACGGCGGTTTTTGTTAGGGGAAAAAAGTGGGATGTCCGATATCTGGTTAATGGGATGTTCAGATCGTGCTTTAGAAATTTTAGCAGACCGCACCACGCTCTAAAATTTGTATCTTAGTCAGTTAACTAGTGACCGATTTATTGAGCAGCAAATATTTACAAAATCTTGGAAGTGTAAAATGACAACGGTATTACAGCAACTCAAACCCGCTTTTCGCATCGCATCAGTGGCAACAACGAACAATGGTATAAACCTTACTTGGAAGGATGGTCACGAAAGTTTTTACCATAACCTTTGGCTGCGAGATAGTTGCCGTTGTCCTGACTGCTTTCAAAGGGATACCCTGAGTCTCAACAGTGGACACGATCTGCTCAAAATTCCCTTAAACCCAATACCCCAAGAGGTTACCCTTAATCGTGACGGAGATTTAGATATTATTTGGGGTGGTGAAGAAACAGGACATCACAGCGTATTTGATGCCTCATGGCTGCGGGCTCACTGTCAAAATAACCCAGTGCTCCAACAAAAGCTAAAACCTCAACTGTGGGATTCGTCAGTGTCTATACCTCATTTTAACTACCATGAGGTGATTAAAGACGATGGGAAGTTATTGCTCTTCCTGGATCAGATGGTTGAACTTGGAGTGGTAATCATTGACGATGCTCCCAAGAATGAAGAGAGTTTTCGAGCTTTGATCGAGCGGGTTGGACCACTGCGACAACGATACCATCCCACCAATGTTTTTACATTGGATAGAACAAATACCAATGCTCAAGCAATCCAACATTCTTATCAAGTGGGAGTGTTAAGAAATCATACAGATGTTACTGCCTATGATATTCCCACCGGCTTGCAATTTCTGGAATGTCTGCTATACGAAAACCCGGATAATGACCGACAAGCTTATTCTACTATTGTTGATGGTTTCAAACTAGCAGAAGTAATCAAAGCAGAAAACCCCTGGTTTTATGAGTTGCTCACTACCGAATATATCCCAGCGGGTCGTAGGCGGCTATGTGTGGAGGAGAAACTTGCCGAATATGAGTCCAGTGCGCGGAAGTACGAATGGGAAGCTTATCGGCGCAACCACCTGATTAACTTGGATGACAATGGAGAAGTGTATCAGATTCGCTACAATCATAATACACGAATACCTCTAGAGGTTGCTTACGATAAGATTCATGACCTATTGGCAGCTTATCGCCGATTTTCGCAACTGTTGCAAGATCCTGAATATAACGTGGAATTCTTGCTAACTCCAGGACAAATATTTGTAGTGAACAACTGGCGAGTCCTTCATGGAAGAACGGGAATTTGGAATCCTGCTCTCAAACGAATTGTTTTGGGAGCTTATTTAGAAGAGGAAACCTTCCGTTGCCGACGACGAATTTTATTGGGGGACAAAACAGGGATGTCGGATTTGTGGTTAATGGGATGCTCAGATCATGCTCTAGAAATCCTTGCAGATCGATATTAGTTGAGATATTTAGTCCCCAGCCTTCAGGCATGGGGATTCTTATTTTGATCGATTCTTCATGGCAACACGTGTGGT
>JAAHHL010000451.1 GCA_010672185.1 Caldora sp. SIO3E6
GGTTCGTCTTCAGACACGGAAACTGTCGCCTCGAATTCCTCCCACTTCGGACTGAAACAGTTCTCCGGCTGAATCTCCCAGTCCCTCCCCTAGCTAGCTAGCGCAATTACTTTAAATTCGCTCTCTCTAGCTAGTAGAAAGCGCGATTACGTTGGGTTCTCGCTCGTGATCGCGCTCTGCGACAGAAAGCCTTAAATTAGCTCTTGTGTGAGTTAACAATCATAGTTATAATTTTTTCTGGATGCTGTTACTGCAATTCAGTACTTCTCATTATTGTCGAAAAGCAAGGCTGGCGTTGGGCTATAAACAGATCGATTATGATGTTCAGAACTTAACGCCCGGGATTCACACCCTCAAACTCAAGCCCCTTACTGGTTTGACAACAGTACCAGTTCTTTTGCCTCAGCTGAAACAACAGCCGTCTGCGATAGGGGACTCGACGGAAATTTTTAAGTTTCTGGAAACTTACCAACCCTCACCGCCTTTACTTTTACCAGATGTTAAGCAGCAGAACGAAGCCTGGATGCTGGAAGACTGGTTGGATGAGAGCATGGGAACGGCAACTCGTTTTGTTTATTATGATTTTCGTGCTAAGGAAGGGAAGCAAATCGATCCTTCCTTGTTCAGTCAGCTGGTCATTCAGGTGGTAAGGCGTCAGTATGGGATTAATACAGCAGCGGTACATCTGGCAGCACAGAGGCTTCAGAGAGGGCTGGAGGTGTTACGATACCGGTGGAGTGAGAGTGCTTATTTAGTAGGTGAGAGTCTGAGTGTAGCAGATTTGGCTGCTGCTGCTTTACTCAGTCCCTTAGCACTGATTCCCCAATACCGTCAGGAGTATCCCTGGCTCTTTGAGAGAATTGTACAAATTCATCACCTTTGTGGAGAACCACTACCTCCTGGATTAAGATGAGGATATAGTGGATTGTCTTAGCGAAAATAAACCATACTTAGATACCTAATACTCAACTATCGGTGGCAATGACACAAGTCAGATTCTTTTGTATGTGGCTGGGACTAACTTTGTTGATGGCCAAACCAGCTGTCAGTTTACCACCACCGGAGGATGTGCCGGAAGAGATTTTGAGAACAGAAATTATCACAGAAGCGCGATCGCCGATTGATGGTAAACCTTTGACCGCAGCAGAATATGCCCAACTGCAAGCTGAACTAGCGCAAAACCCGATACCTCCCGACGTTAACCCTAAGCTCAAGCGGTTGATTTTTTTGCTACGCCTACGCCAAATGCTGCGTACAATTATTCCTTTCTAGCAAGCCTTTTTCGCTTTCTTGTTACCCTGTCAACTTCTGGAGATACTCTACTAGCCGGTTTCTCCAGCCCTTTCTTGGAAATTTGTTAGGTAAAGTGTATAGAAAGAAATAGAATTATATATAAATATTAAAATTACTTTAACTAATTTCCCATTTTCAAGAGGTAGATAGCTTAATGTCCCCGATAATTACCCCTGAACAAATTGACCGCATTGTTTGGAATCAACACCACGACCCCTTCGAGGTTCTTGGGCCCCATCGATTTGAACAGGATGGTAAGACTTTTTGGGTAGTGCGAGCTTATCTACCTAATGCAGATGCTGCTTGGGTGGTTTGCCCAGAAGAACGGACAGAACACCCAATGGAAACGGTACACCATCCTCACTTTTTTGAAGCCAAAATTGCTACACCGGAACTGTCAAACTATCAGCTGCGGATTAAGGAAGGAGGACATGAGCGGTTTAGTTACGACCCTTACGCCTTTCGCTCCCCAATGTTGACACCAGTTGATTTGCATTTGTTTGCAGAAGGAAATCACCATCGCATCTACGAAAAACTTGGTGCTCACCCCACCCAAATCAATGGTGTTAAGGGTGTCTATTTTGCTATTTGGGCTCCCAATGCTCGTAATGTTTCAGTTTTAGGAGATTTCAATCACTGGGATGGACGCCAACACCAGATGCGTAAAGATGATAGTGGTGTTTGGGATTTATTCATTCCTGAAGTGGGTGTTGGAGAGCACTACAAATACGAAATCAAAAATTATGAGGGACATATTTACGAAAAATCTGACCCCTATGGCTTCCAACAAGAAGTTCGCCCCAAAACAGCATCTATTGTCACTGACCTAGATACCTATACCTGGAATGATCTAGATTGGATGGAGCGTCGGCGTCAAAGCGATCCTCTAACTCAACCAATTTCTATTTATGAGGTTCACTTGGGTTCTTGGCTACATGCTGCTTCTACTACACCAGCTTTGGATGACCAAGGCAATCCTGAGCCAGTAGTCGCAGTTTCCGAAATGAAACCGGAAGCACGGTTCCTTACCTATCGAGAACTAGCAAAGAAGCTGATTCCTTATGTCAAAGAATTGGGATTTACCCATATTGAACTGCTGCCAATTGCAGAACATCCCTTTGATGGCTCTTGGGGATATCAGGTAACAGGTTACTACGCTTCTACTTCCCGTTATGGGACCCCAGAAGACCTGATGTATTTTATAGATCAGTGCCACCAAAATGATCTGGGGGTAATTATAGATTGGGTTCCGGGTCACTTTCCCAGAGATGGTCATGGTTTAGCCTTCTTTGATGGCACTCACCTCTATGAACACGCTGATCCTCGTAAGGGTGAACATAAGGAATGGGGCACATTGGTGTTTAACTACAGCCGCAATGAAGTGCGTAACTTCTTGGTTGCCAATGCTTTGTTCTGGTTCGATAAGTACCACATAGACGGAATGCGGGTGGATGCGGTTGCTTCCATGCTTTACCTAGACTATTTCCGTAAAGAAGGAGAATGGTTACCCAACGAGTACGGTGGCAAGGAAAACATTGAGGCAGTTGAGTTCCTCCGTCAAACTAATAATGTAATTTTTAGTTACTTCCCTGGTATACTCTCGATTGCAGAGGAGTCTACGGACTGGGCGATGGTATCTCGACCTACCTATGTAGGAGGCTTAGGCTTTAATTTGAAGTGGAATATGGGCTGGATGCATGACATGCTAGACTACTTCCACACAGACCCTTGGTTCCGCCAGTTTCATCAAAACAATATTACCTTCAGCATGTGGTATCACCACTCTGAAAATTATATGTTGGCTCTTTCTCACGATGAAGTCGTTCATGGCAAGAGCAACATCATCGGGAAGATGCCGGGGGATGACTGGCAAAAGTTTGCTAATGCCCGTTGCTTATTTGCCTATATGTTCACTCATCCTGGTAAGAAGACTCTATTCATGAGTATGGAGTTGGGTCAATGGAGCGAGTGGAATGTTTGGGCGGATCTAGAGTGGCATTTGTTGCAATATGAACCCCATCAAAAGTTGAAGCAGTTTATTAGTAAACTTCACCAACTTTATCGCAGTGAACCAGCCCTCTATAGCCAAGATTTTGAACAAGAGGGTTTTGATTGGATTGATTGTAGCGACAATACCCATAGTGTGGTATCCTTTATTCGCCGTGCTAAAGACCCTAAGGATTTTATCGTCACAGTCTGTAATTTTACCCCTCAACCCCATAGCCACTACCGTGTCGGAGTTCCAGAAATAGGATTCTATACGGAGCTCTTCAATAGCGATGCTCGCGAATACGGTGGTAGTAATATCGGTAATTTAGGAGGCAAGTGGACAGATGAGTGGGCTTTCCATAATCAGCCTTACTCCCTAGACTTGTGCTTGCCACCGCTGGGGGTATTGATTTTGAAGCTAGATAGAGAGAAAACAGCAAAAGTTATCCCAGGGTCTGTAATGTAGCAGTTGATTAGGTGCTTTCCTCCGAAAAAATGCACCTAAATCGCTTTAAGTGTGCAGAGTTAGGAAACATAGATACTAGCGGGCGCAAGCATTCATTGGTGTCAACTTAAGGTGAAACCCTTATCCCGCCGGTCGTTTAAACGACCGGCTAATAGCTCAAGTCATCTTTAGATGACTAAACGTAAGGTGAAGCCGAAGAATTTAGTCCATTTTAATGGACTTGAGCTATTAGCCTTGGATTTGAATCCAAGGTGAGTTGGGGAATCCAGCTAGTCAGCTACGTCTAGGCTTAAGTTGACACCAATGGCAAGCATTGCGCCCCAACCAGAATGAATATTATCCCAATGTAGCCGGAATTGATATCACCTAACACTTACCACCTACCACCTAACACCTAACACCTAACACCTAACACCTAATGCCTAATTTTGGGCAGAGGTAAACCTCGACGGTCGTGAAAGTCTTGCTGTACCTTATAAGTTAAGCGCCGGGAAATATTACGCACGATTTGGTTCAACAAGCGATCTCCTGTAGTTTGAATCAAAGACTGAGGGAACTTGCGGATAAACTTGGGAAAGCACAAGAACACTGTTAGGTCAAGAGTCCATTCTACCCGGGTAATTACTGGTGGTAGCTGCTCATAGTCAATATTGTGCTCCTGAAAATACTCTTCAGCTGGGACTTCTACAAAAGTTTGAGATGCTTGGAAATCAACCTCATAATTTTGAGGGACATAATCTGGTATGGGAATCGTCCGAATGCGATAGACACCATCCTTTTGAGGTAGCAACTCCAAACCAATTTTCGGCTCCAACTTGTAACCAAAAGAGCCAAAGCGCCCGATTACTAAGGCATAACCATTTTCTCCAATCGGTTCCACTTCCATGGGATAAGCACAACGGTGAAACCACTCTGGGTGGGCATCTAGATAGGCAGTAACTTCCTCAGCCTTGGCATACATTTCCATACAGTCGTGAAAATAACTCTGAAATTGAGTATATTCACAGCTTAGGTTTGGTCTTTTTGTCACTAAAATGTCATTCCCTACAAAACTGGCTCTGGCATTCAACTGCTTTTGCTCTAATTGAATCAGTGGATAATCAGCAGATTGTGAATGCATTTATTGAGCTCCTCTGTATTACTTCCCTGTTACCTATATTTAAGGATGTCCACTAGTGCTCTGAAGACAAGAGGTAAAAGGTTCCGAGGGAAAAAAGCTTTTTTCCCTGGTGGGTCATTTCCATGCCCGCTGCACTAGTCCTCCAAATTCTTACCAATTTACGATAAAGATCAGTAAATTGAGCAAAAGTTCTACAATAATTGAAGAATTAGAGCTAGCAGGCGAAAGCTCCATCCTATCCCTTCCTCAGCATAGCCTGTGAGGCCGACAGTCAACCATAGAGAGTTTACCTATAAAGGGATGAAAGCATTTGTAGCCGGAGCAACAGGTGAGACGGGACACCGCATTGTCAAAGAGTTGGTTAAGCGTAACATTCAGGTTCGTGCTCTAGTGCGGAACCTGGAAACCGCGAAAGCAATTCTGCCAGCAGAAGCGGAATTAGTGGTAGGAGATGTGTTAGAACCAGAAAGTCTCCAGGCTGCGATGGGAGATAGTACTATACTCCTGTGTGCCACAGGTGCTAAACCAAGTTTTGACCCGACAGAACCCTATAGAGTAGACTACGAAGGCACTAAAAATCTGGTAGATGTGGCCAAAAGCAAGGGAATTGAGCATTTTGTTCTGGTATCTTCCCTCTGTGTATCCCAATTTTTCCACCCTCTCAATCTCTTTTGGCTGATTTTGGTATGGAAGAAGCAAGCAGAAGCATACCTTCAAAACAGTGGTTTGACTTATACCATTGTGCGTCCGGGAGGGCTCAAGAATGAAGATAATTCAGATCCAGTGGTAATGTCATCAGCAGATACCTTGTTTGAAGGTAGTATCCCGCGCACCAAGGTAGCACAAGTTTGTGTGGAGAGCCTGTCAGAACCGGAAGCGCGGAATAAAATAGTAGAAGTGATTGCCAAGACAGAAGCTCCAGAAAAAAACTGGGCTCAACTATTTGCTAGTGTCACCGGATAGGTAAGACAGGTTAAATTTGTCCAGCTCTATTTTTGGGCAGTGTGAGGATTTTTGAACTTGGTAATTCACTGAAAGCTGCTTTGTTATTAGTCATTGGTCTTTTGTCCTTTGTACTAATAAAGCTTGTATAACCAAACCCTTGCCTCAAACAATTTTCTGGACATCCATCATGAAGCGTATAGTCACCATCATCAGTGTCTTGGTGTTAATCACCTTGGCAGTAGAATTGCGTTCAGGGGGTGGGGGAGTCCATTCTTCCTCAATATTGAGCGTTTGAGGTGATGAAGGAGTAAGTTTAGCAGACATAGTGACATTAGGTCAATCT
>JAAHHL010000452.1 GCA_010672185.1 Caldora sp. SIO3E6
TATGGTTGGCAGGGGTATTTTGGCTGCTGCCAACTGCCTTGCCAATCCCAACCCATCACAGGAGTTAAAAATCGCCAACTGCAACCCTTTGTGAATTGCTCTGCTGAGAGCTTCCTGCAACTCTTCAATGGTTAGGCTATTGTTAATCGGATTTTGATTGATAAAAAGCCGCCCGGTTGTGGCATTATTTTCACTACAGCCGTGCCCTGCAAAAAATAGCAAATCCCAACCTTGTTCCCAAAGTTGGTCATTTAATTCCTGTCGTTCTGGCTCTACTAAAAATTTCAGCTCCACACCAGGTAATTGTTTAAGCAAATCCTGGTCTTTCTGAAGATTAATACCTTTACTACTACCCAGAATAGCTAAAATTTTTACTTTAGCTTTGGCTATTTTTGGTAATAGTTGGGGTGGTGGTGGATACTCTGGACTACTTAAGGAAACTTCAGCTTGGCGGTAATCTTGAAAAAAACTCCACAACTGCCAAGGCAGGCGCCAAATATATTCATCATCACTTTCAATCACCACCCGCACCGACTCAGATATTTTTAATTGGGTTCTTAGTTGCAACTCAATCTTGTGGAAGGCTTCCGAACTGAGCCAGGAATTAATGCTGTTTTCTAAACACCGACAGATATCTTGGAAGACTCCCTCAGAGATATGAGTTACCCCAGTTTCAACAATTTCGATGGGAGGAGAACCTCGGCTAGATTGGCACAAAGCTTGATACAGTAGCTGCCAATTCCTGTAAAGTTGGGGAATTTCCGGCGCTGGGGGCAAGCTACCAGTAAATTGCATGGAGAGATTTCCTGGTTTTCCCAACCGTACTGTAACCGCAGGAAAGCCCTCATCGAAATTTCCTGGTCCTAGACTTAAGATAACTAACTCACTCATAGCTAAATCTTGGTCAACAATTCAGATGGTAAAAGCTTCTTTGATGCTGACACCCCCAAGAGCAACTTGTATACTGAAGTTGGTTTGAGGTTGTACCCTAAACTGCTTCAATTGTATCCAAACATCACGGCCTCTTGATTCAACTTCCTGGAGAGTTTCCCCCAATTCAGAAAGTAAAGCTAATTTGAGTTGAGAGGGGACATACATCTCACCAGCTACTGGATGCACCTGCACGAGGATATTTACTTTTTGATCCATTTCTTGTGTCAGAGCCATAACTAGAGTGACTGGTTGATTGCCCAGTTGTATCCCCAAATCCACCAGCTTGGCTCGCATGACATCGGCATTGGGAAACAAATTAAGACCTCCTCTCCGGAAAGCCAATGCTGGCTGCGGGTGAGGTAAACTTCCTCGAAATTGTGGTTGTAGTTGTTTGTTGTCAAGAGAGGCAACAATTTCTTCCAGGGTTTGCCAACCTTGGTTAAGGATATTCTCAAACCTTTGACCTAAATTCAACTTATTAGGCTCACCACTATTCGTAACCCCTGGCATTACCGGCTCTGTTTCTACAGGGGATTCCACCTTCTGCCAAGTATTCGTAGTACCAGAATTCACTAACCATTGACTCAGATTGACTCGGGATTGGGCAAGATAGTCAAGGTGTGCTAGTAACTCATCAAGCGATCGCAACTGGTTTAAGACTAACTCACCTGCCTGGATAGTTTGGCTAAATCCCAACAGGGTTGCTTGTTTGTTGCCCTCATCAATCTCCACGACAATATAGCCGATGCGATCATCCAAGGCTTCTGCTGGAATGGGACAGATGGAGTTAGCTGCTGTTTGAGAAGTTCTAACAGGACGACATTCCAGTTTCCCCAACCCTTCCACTATCAAATCAGCTACATCCTCGCACATCCGGACAACTGGATTCCAGCTATCACTCTGTGTCAATTCAGTATCAATCTCCATTAGTTGTAAGTAGTCACGCACTGCTAACACCGCCAGAGTATTCAGGTAAATTTGCTCTGCCTCTTGAGGATAAGGTTGCTCTGCCGCAAACTGTTGTGCCGTTTTGATTGCTTTCTGGGTCAGAGGCATTGGTAAGAACTGTTGTTTATTCATGGTCTTGTTAAGTAGCATGATCTTTGATGAAGGTCGAATGCAGAAAATTAATTCTTAATTCTTAATTCTTAATTCTTAATTCCTACTATAGGTATCCTTGAGATTCGCCAAACTTTCGCAAACGGGGTCGGCATTGCCGTTTGTAGAAGTTTGCTAGGGTTTGATAGGGACAGTTAAATTCTGCTGCGAGTTCTTGCCAACTGCTCTTCGGTGGTAAGCGACGCAGAATTAACATTTGGCAATTCAACTCGGGACGTCCTTTAATATGAGTGCGGCGTAATTCCCCGTCGGAGTCAGTTTCAGCCCAATATTTGGTTTCCTCCAAAATGGGAATCCTCTGGGGAGCCGGTACATTATCTATGGGATTAAGTTTGTCATCTCCCTTGGGAGAAACATAGCGGTTTCTCTGGTCTTGCTCCTCAATCCAAAAATCTTGCAGCCGTCGTTTCAGATATCCATCTAACCAAGTGGTAACACTACCTCTGCTAGGATCATACTTTCTCCCTGTATTCGCCTCGCAAATATTCCGGCACAGATACAGCCATGTCTGTTGTAGTGCCTCTTCATAATAAGGTGTATTTTCCCGCCAGAGCTTACCAGATTTAATGATGGCTTGAATCAGCTTAGTCAAGCCTTGGCGTCGTTGGAGACTGTCAGGGGGATGCTGACAAGCTTGGGCAACAAGCTGACTAAGTTGTGTTTCTATTTCCTCATGCATGAAATTACCCGACTTTTGTTCATGATTCAACTGCTCCGGTGCTTGTTCTCCTTGTTATCAGATCAAAATTGCACTTTTTCGCAAAACTCAAAAAATTTTTGCAATATTTGTGAAGTTTTGTAAAAAAAAGGTGATAGGGGCGAAATTTTGATGAATTTGCCGATATCACCAACAGAGGAAAAGGAAGCTTGAAACTAAGCAACTGAACCTGATTTGAGAAGCAATTTTCACTGATGGATGAAAAATCATGCCAATTTTCGTTGACACAGCTGGCAATAACAAGCTCTATCCTAATGAGGATAATAATACGAATAAATCTACCCCAAGGGAAGACTTCGTACCCAAAGTCTCTCAGGCAATTTTCTTAGGTGCGAAGAAACTGTACGATGTCGTGTTAATGTTGTTCTTCACCATTATTGCTGTAGTAACTTTGTTAGTCTCAGCAATTGTTGCGGCGTTTAATTAGCTATCAGCTTTCAGACCGCGATTAAGTTCATTATCCATATTTCTGTTCTTAGTGCAAATCTGATTGCTCTCTTTGTTATCAGGGCAAAATCGCACTTTTTCGCAACACTCAAAAATTTTTTTCAATACCTGTGAAGTTTTGTAAAAAAAAGGAAATAGCGGCGAAATTTTGATGAATTTGCCGATATCACCAACAGAGGTAAAGCGAGGTTCATCTGATTAACGCAGATGTTAGCGAAACCGCAATAGATATAGGGACTGTAACAAAAAATCAGTTTCCGTTTTTTATCATCAATTGTAATTAGGAAGAAACTGCACATGGGTACCAGAACTTGGGACGGTTCATCTGGAGACGACACAAAAACCATCGGTTGGTGGAGGGGACGGCATAAGTGGAGAATGTACGGTCATGGGGGGAATGATTATCTACAAGGTAATCGGAAAAATGATACCTTGTATGGTGGCCTTGGTAACGACAACCTTTATGGCAAGGATGGATCTGACATTCTGTATGGAGGAAGTGGCAATGACTATCTAAACGGTGGATGGAAAAGCGATCGGTTATACGGAGGTGCTGGTCATGATACCTTATATGGTGACTCCTCCCTTGGTAAAGGGAATGATTACTTAAATGGCGGTTCTGGTAATGACATCCTTTATGGCAATGATGGTAGTGACACCCTGTATGGAGGAAGTGGCAATGACTATCTAAACGGTGGTTGGAAAAGTGATCGGTTATACGGAGGTGATGGTAATGACACCCTATATGGTGATTCCGACCTTGGTAAGGGGAATGATTACTTAGATGGCGGTTCTGGTAACGACAAGCTTTATGGCAATGATGGTAGTGACACCCTGTATGGTAGGGATGGCGACGACTATCTAAACGGTGGTTGGAAAAGTGATCGGTTATACGGAGGTGATGGTCATGACACCTTATATGGTGATTCCGACCTTGGTAAAGGGAATGATTACTTAGATGGCGGTTCTGGTAACGACAAGCTTTATGGCGGTTGGGGGAACGATACTCTCCTTGGAGGTTTTGGTGATGACTATCTAGAAGGTAATGATGGTGAAGATACCCTCAAAGGTGATAGTGGTCACGATACCCTCTATGGTGGTTGGCAAAGTGACCAGTTGTACGGTGGTGCAGGGAATGATCTGCTCCACGGAGAAGGTGCTGGTCTAATCGGAAAGTTAGGAGCTGGAAATGATACCCTGTATGGCGAGGGGGGTAATGACACTCTCTTTGGTGGCTGGGGTCAAGATCTGCTCTATGGTGGTGCTGACGATGACCTTCTCGAAGGCAACGATGGTGAAGATACCCTCAATGGTGATAGTGGTAACGATATCCTTTATGGTGGCTGGCAAAGTGACCAGTTGTACGGTGGTGCAGGGAATGATCTGCTCCACGGAGAAGGTGCTGGTCTAATCGGCGAGTTAGGAGCTGGAAATGATACCCTGTATGGCGAGGGGGGTAATGACACTCTCTTTGGTGGCTGGGGTCAAGATCTGCTCTATGGTGGTGCTGACGATGACCTTCTCGAAGGCAACGATGGTGAGGATACCCTCAATGGTGATAGTGGTAACGACACTCTTTATGGTGGCTGGCAAAGTGACCAGTTGTACGGTGGTGCAGGAAATGATCTGCTCCACGGAGAAGGTGCTGGTCTAATCGGAAAGTTAGGAGCTGGAGATGATACCCTGTATGGCGAGGGGGGTAATGACACTCTCTTTGGTGGCTGGGGTCAAGATCTGCTCTATGGTGGTGCTGACGATGACCGTCTCGAAGGCAACGATGGTGAGGATACCCTCCAGGGTGGTAGTGGTAACGACACCTTGGTTGGTGGTTGGGGTAATGACACTTTAATTGGTGTTGATCCTAATAGTTCTAACCCTGGGTTTGGAGAAATTGATATTTTGACAGGTGGAGGATTGGGAGGTAGCGTGATCGATCAAGCCACCGATACCTTTGTGCTGGGAGATGCGAACAATTCTTACTATGCAGGAGGGAGTAGTTTGAATGACTACGCTCTAATTACCGATTTCCAGTCTGGTCAGGATAAAATCCAACTCCATAACTTCGGTAGTGGTATTAGCGATTATATCTTAGGAGCGAATAGCATAGCCATTGACAAAAACGCCAACAATGTACTTGATGCTGGTGATGACGTGATCGCAATGTTTTCTGGCGGTGGATTTAGCAGCTCTGATATCACCTTTAGCTAGCAAGTATAGCGTGAACACTGCGAACCTGCAACTCATTTGGGTCAGTTTTTTAGCTTAAATTTAGTTTAATAATTTTTTTGGTTCATCGGTCTAATCAATTTTAATAGACCGATGTTTTCTAGTATAGCAGTTGCCTTGGCGGTTAAGACATTCTCAGGTAAGGCAAGTGAACAAGGGGCTTAAGCCCCTTGTCCTAATCTCCTTTGCTGTTGCTATATGTTTTTGCACAAACACAAAAAAATACTCTATAAAACTTTGGATAAAAAATTTAGATTTCTGCGAAATTATTGTGAACTTTACTGATGACACAATAACAGGAATTTGCAAATTTAACTTGAACAAAGCAGACATACCGAATTGGTAAACTCTGCTGTTGAAAGCTTGTTCAATCCGCCAAAAATTCCAGTTCACAGAAATAGTCTATTTGTTTAGAGGTGTCTTATGACTCAAGTCAATCATGTCCTTTACAGCACTGATGCGAACACCATTTACGTGGTTCCCCTGGACACAGCTTTACCAGATTTAAATAATGTGAGTGCAATACCTGGTGTAGTGGAACTATCGGTCTCTCCCCCATCGGGAACTGACTCAAATCGACCCCCCAATCTCCGAGGATTGGAGAATGGAGACTTCATCGCCACCTGGTATGATCTAAATGGAGAGCCTATTAGCTACTCCCGATTCAGTCCTGATGGTAGTGGGAGTTTCACCCAAACCCCAATTGG
>JAAHHL010000453.1 GCA_010672185.1 Caldora sp. SIO3E6
ACCGCTTGAGACAGAGCATCGTCTATTGTTTGACTATAACACTAGCGAAGGGTGTACTACCAATTATTCCTTCGGCTTTCAACTAGCACGAAGTTACCTAGAACAAAAGGGAATTAAACCAGAAACAATCGAACAAAACCAGCAAGAGTACCTTAAATTTGGTCAAGTAATCTTCAAACCACTACTGCCTAACTCCGGAGCCTACCAAAAAGCTGATACCGGAGGTTACCAAATTTTATTGAATTACCGCTCTCCTGGCTCTCCTGGTCGTAAGGTTACCTTAAAAGAAGTCCTGAATAATCAGATTGACCCTAGCTGGGTGAAAGACCGCATTGTTTTGATTGGAGTTAGTGCTCCTAGTCTGAAAGATAATTTCTACACTCCCTATAGCTTTGCCCAAAAACATATTCAGCAAATGCCAGGAGTGATGATACATGGTCAGCTAGTGAGTCAAATTCTGAGTACTGTCCTTGATGAGCAGCCATTGTTCTGGTTTTGGCCAGAATGGGGAGAAATCTTGTGGATTTGGGGTTGGTCTTTTGCTGGTGGTTTTCTCGTGCTGGTGTTTCAACATCCTGGAAAGCTAGTGCTGGCAGAAGGAGTAGCTATCAGTCTTCTGTTAGGAATATCCGTGGGATTGTTTTTCGGGTCGGGATGGGTTCCTGTCGTGGCTCCCAGTTTGGGATTGATTACTGCGGGAGTTGGTGTCCTGGCTTACAGTGCCTACAAAGCTTTGCAAGAGCGCTCTCACTTTGCTGACTTAGTTAAAGCACAAGAAGATAACATTGCTATGCTCTCAGCTCTCTTGAATGAGAGAGGCAGTACTCTACTAGCAACTGAGATCCCCACAGTACTGACTCCTCAAACAGAGACAGAGATACCCCCTGATGAGGAAGCTACCGTAACTTGGGAGGAGAATAATACCGAGGATGACAATACTGTAGTTTGGCCGCCAGAGGAAAAACGAAAAAAGAAAGATCAACCGGATATTTCAACATCAACAGACCCTGACCTATTACAAAAACGCTACGAAATACAAAGTACTCTTGGTTGTGGTGGGTTTGGTCTTACCTATTTAGCAACAGACACCCAACGCCCAGGTCAACCCCAATGTGTAGTTAAGCAGTTGAAACCTGCTCATCAAGATGAAAAATTCTTAAAAATTGCTAGGCGTCTATTTGAAACTGAGGCAGAAATCTTAGAAAAGTTAGGTAATCACCCTCAGATTCCTCAGTTACTAGCTTATTTTGAAGAACATAAAGAATTTTATTTAGTTCAAGAACATGTTCAAGGTCATCCCCTCAGTGAGGAAATGCCTAAGGAAAAGCGATTTCCAGAAGGCCAAGTAGTAGAAATCCTGAGGGGAGTTTTAGAAATTCTGAGTTTTGTCCACAAGTATCAAGTTATTCATCGGGATATCAAACCTGGTAATATCATGCGTCGTGAACTAGACGGTAAATTAGTCTTAATTGACTTTGGTGCGGTTAAACAATTTCAATCCCAAGAGCAGATTCAAGGAAATGATTCAACAATTGCTATTGGTACTAGTGGCTATGCTCCACCAGAACAGTATGCTGGACGGCCAAAATTGAGCAGTGATATTTACGCTCTAGGGATGATTGGGATTCAAGCCCTCACTGGTATTCATCCTAGCCAACTATCGATTTCCGATGAGACTGGGGACTTAACCTGGCGTAATTTGGCGAATGTTAGTGAAGAATTAGCTCAAATTTTGGAAAAAATGGTTAGCTACCACTTCGTTGATAGATATCAGTCAGTAGCTTTAGTTATTGAGGATTTAAATAAGATAAGGTGTTAGGCAATGGTGACAAGTCAAATAAATGTTCCGGGTTAAAATCACCGGTAGTAACGCCAGACTAAATTGCCCTACATCCTTATGCAGCAACCTATGATGAACTCTTAACTTATTACTTATTACTTATTACTTATTACTTCAAAAGCCGCGTCAATCGACTTATTCAGCAAACCCTAAATAACCATGAGTAATACCAAATTTTGGAAACCGGTTTACCAACTGTTTAAGCCAGAAGAGCCACTGGCTAAACCGGAAGATTTGAGGGATTTTTATGTTCAGCGTCCTGATAGTCCAGTGGATAATTTGGTTAGTTCCCTGGAAATGGCAGATGAGCCGACGAAGTTTTTGCTGGCAGGACATCGGGGCGGGGGCAAGACTACGGAACTGCGCCGGGTTGAGCGACTCTTGGCGGAAGATTATGCAGTAATTTGGATTGATACGGAAACGGCTCTTGACCGTTATAATATTGGTTATGCTGAGGTTGTAGTACTCATTGGTCAAGAAATTTGTTGTCAGGCGATTAAACCTGGTTGGTGGTCTAATCGAGATGAGCGATTACTGGAAGCTTTGGAGGAGAGTCTGACGACTGTAGTTTATCAGGAGAAGGAGCAAGCTAATGCTAATTTGGCCTTACCAGATGTTCTGCAAAAAATGGGTTTAGTCCTCAAACGAGGCTTAACTAGAGAGTTTAGTTCAACTCTGAATATTAGACCCCAGCTAAGTGAAGTAATTGTTCGGGTTAATGAGATTATTAAGGCAGCGGAACGGGATAGAAAGCAAAAGTTAGTGGTAATTGTGGATGGTTTGGATCGACATGACTGGAGGACTGCTCTGGAAATGTTTGCTAGTCCCCTGCTGACGGAGTTGGAATGCCATATTATCTATACTATTCCTATTTCCCTGAGATATTCCTCGGATTTTCGGCAACCAATGGAAAGCTTTCAATGCCTGGATTTGGTCAATTTGCCGGTGTTTAAGTGTGATGACAACTTTCATCCCACGGATATTCCTCATCAGGCTAATCGAGAGTTGCTCGGTAGGGTTATTAGTAAGCGATTGGCTCGATTAGATAGGAAGGATCAGGATATTTTTACTTATGGTGCGGTGAATTTACTTTGTGAAAAGAGTGGTGGAGTGATGCGGGATTTAATTCGACTGGCTCGCATTTCTTGTCAAGTTGCTCTGAGGAAAAAGCAGGATTATGTGGATCTCAAAATTGCTGAAGATGCGGTTAAAGAGGAACGCAAGATTTATACTTTAAGTGATTATCATTTCCCGGAATTAGCTACAGTTCACCAAACTGGTCGTCCGACGACTAATACTTATAGTTTGCCGAGTAAAGGGGAATTTGTGATTTGCGATGAACTGTTGCAAAATAAGTTTATTTTGGGGTACTACGATGAGCAAACGATGAATCTTTGGTTTGATGTTCATCCGATTTTGCTTGATGAGGTGATGAGAATTTAGAATTTAGAATTTAGAATTTAGAATTGAATGTGGAACAGGCTTCCAGCCTGTATTATTTATTGACTGGCAGGATGCCAGTTCCACGGATAAAAGTATTGATTCTGTACCAATAACTCAAAGCAACCATATTGTAGGGACGTGCGATCGCGATTGTTTTGTGCTATTATTGATAATGGGGAAGGTGTGCGCCCATATATAAAGGTATTGCTCCTGCACCAATAACCTAAAGCAGCCATAGTAGGGGCGTAGCATTTGGGCGACAATTTAAGCACTATTGAGGAAATGTTTCATTTCCAAATGCTACGCCCTGATGCTAACCCATTGTCCAAATACTTGGGTTAAATGCTTAATGTGCTGAGGGTGAAGCATTCGGATACAATGATTATAGTGATGCGGGAGAGATTTTACTCCGAATGCTATGCTGCTACGCTTTCCACCCCTACAGGGAATTTATTAAGTGCGATCACCATTCTAAATTCTAAATTCTAAATTCTAAATTCCCCAAATGTCTACCCAACCCCACGAATCATTAAGCCAATCTGACTGGGAAGAGTTGGAGGATTTAGTCAATACTCTGGAATTGTCTGACCGGGATGATACAACAATTGCCTTTGCTGTAGTACCGGATAGTGGCCCTCAGCATCCGGTGGTGGTAGGACTGAAATCCAGGCTGGCAGAGAGTGAAGAGGGGTTTCAGGTAGAGAATTTTTTCTTGAGCGATCGCTCTTTGATGGATTTCCTGTATGATTTGGCTGAGGTAGAGCAGCAGGAAATAGAACGGAGGCTGTTGCTGGTGTTTGGTACTCAACAGTTGCCGACGCCTCGCAGGATCAAGGAACTCCAGCGGCTGAATTTGGGTAGGGATCGGCTATTTCGCCGGGAGATAGTGCTGATTTTCTGGTTCAATCGGGAGGAATTTCTGGCAGAATTGCGTCATCGTGCGCCGGATTTTTGGGATTGGCGGGGTAAGGTGGCTCTTTTTGAGACTCGTCCCCCTCTTAATCCGCTATTTTATCCCTATCTGGAATGGCTGATTGGGGAGAAGTCTTATCTGCAAATTAGTGGCGTGATACAGGTGCAGCGCCAGGTGGATATTTTCCTCGATCAGGTTTATATTTCCTTGCAAGGAGTACGTCAGCAGGAAGTAGTTGCGGATGTCGGGGGTAAGTATTCGGGGAATGATTCACCGATGAAACCTAAGGTAAGTCCCCATGCTTCTCCCGCTGCTAGTGGGAAAACCTACTCTCGTTCCTCAGATGGGGAAAGATGGGAGGAGGAGTTAGTTGTACCGGAGGTAGCACCAGCGGCGACGAAGAAGGTTACGAAAAAGGTGGATTTAGCTGAGGCAGTGCGGGATCAGCAGTATAGTGTGATTTTGGGTGATCCGGGAGCCGGGAAAACTACTCTACTGAGTTATTTAGCTCTACATTATGCTCAGGCGCAACGGGATAGTCAGGAGAGGGTGCAGGTAGGGGAAGAAGATTTGGGTAAGCCGCTGTTGCCAGTTTTCTTGCGGATTGCTGATTATGCTGAACAGTTGGTACAGCAGCCGGAGTTGAGTTTGCTAGGATTTTTGGAGCAATATTACCAGGATTGGGAAGTTGGGATCAAGGCAGGAGGCAGGAGGCAGGAGGCAGGAGGCAGGAGGCAGGAGGCAGTAGGCAGTAGGCAGGAGGCAGGAGGCAGGAGGCAGGAGGCAGAGGGCAGGAGGCAGGAGGCAGGAGGCAGAAGGCAGGAGGCAGAGGGGGAGGAAGAAGGTTGCCTGTTAGAAGGAGATGATAACAGTTTAGGCAGACATAATCTAAAAGATAAAAATCCCATCCCCCCATCTCCCAATCCCCCCATCTCCCAATCCCCCCATCTCCCCATCTCCCAATCTCCCCATCTCCCAATCTCCCCATCTCCCAATCTCCCAATCTCCCCATCCCCCCATCTCCCCATCTCCCCATCTCCCCATCTCCCCATCTCCCCATCTCCATCAACGGGGGAATTAACAACTCTCTTGTGTAACAAAATGCGGGGTGGAGAATGTATTGTCCTGTTGGATGGATTGGATGAGGTATTTGATCAAACTAGCCGTAAGGGGATTGTTGAGCGGATTGAGGAGTTTGTTAAGGATTATCCTTATAACAAATATGTGATTACTAGCCGGATTGCTGGTTATCGGGATATTAAACTGAGCGATCGCTTTACTGAGTTTACCATCACCGATATGGCAATGGAGCAGGTGGAGCAGTTCCTGCACCGCTGGTGTCTGGCGATTGAAAAGGCACAAAAGCCGGAAGCTGGCAAGGAATTCTGGGAAAGAGCAGGCAAGGAGGAGGCGCGGGGACTACTGGAGGCGATTGAGAGTAATCAGGGAGTCAAGCGCCTGACAGGGAATCCCCTACTGTTAACTATTCTGGCTCTAATTCACCGCAATGGTTCCCGCTTGCCCCATCGCCGGGTGGATGTCTATGCTTTGGCGGTGAGGACTTTGATTGAAGATTGGCAGCTGCACAAAAAGTTACCGGATGCACCCCAAGCATTGCTCAAGGAAAGTGATGTGCTGCGGTTGTTGGCTCCCCTGGCTTACTGGATGCATGAACATAAGCCTGCGGGTTTAGTCAGTGAGGCGGAAGTAATCCAACAGCTGGCAGAGTTGAGTGATGAGGAACCGGAAGCGAAGACAGTACAGCAGGCAGTAGAGCAGTTTTTGCGGAAAGTGCGGGAGACAACCGGGTTATTTGTAGAAAGAGCACCAGGGTTCTACGGCTTTATGCACCTCACCTTTGAAGAGTATTTCGCCGCACGGCAGATTGCCGATAATGAGGTGAGGGATATCCTGGATATTATTGTTCCCAAAATCCATGAATCCCGTTGG
>JAAHHL010000454.1 GCA_010672185.1 Caldora sp. SIO3E6
TTTCAAACTCAATCGGGTTAGGACTGGTACGCTTGGTAGTAGAGCCAGAAACCAATGTCCCACAACGAATAAAACAACTCGAAAGATGTGCGCGAGCTCTACCAGTGGCACAGCAAAGGAATGCGATAGAATTAATAGAACAAGCTTTGGTGTATAAATTTCCGAAACGTCCTTGGAGGGAGTTGGAAGTAATGTTTGGACTTACAGAATGGAAACAAACCAGATTTTATCAGGAAGTCAAGGCTGAAGGTCGCCAAGAAGGTCGCCAAGAGGAACAGCTAGAAATCGCACTCAAGCTTTTAGAGCTCGGTTCATCCATTGAGCTAGTAGCTAAGGGAACAGGCTTATCCGTTGAACAAGTCCAACAACTTCAACAACAATCAGATCAATCTTCCCAAAACTGAACGGGGTGGAACTGGCATTTTGCTAGTAGAATAAGTAAGTTGGAGGTCGCAATAGCGTAACCCAACTTCGGAGAACATTGTGTTGGGTTTCACTCCGTTACACCCAACCTACATTTTTAGATGTGTCGCGCCAGTGGGAGCATCTTGCTCCCTAGAACTACACCCCAGTGAAAAAATTTTTTTTTATTGGAACTGCCTTGGAGCCTCCTACCTCCTACCACCTACTCAAAATTTTCTAAAATTGCCTCGACATCCACAATTAACAGAATTTCCTCTTGGTAATTGCGAACCATTCCCTTAATGTATTGGGCTGGGGTAGAAGTAATCATTTTAGTAGGAGGAAGCTGAATCTCCTCAGTCTTACACTTAATCAGCTGACCAACTTGGTGTACTAGTAAGCCCAAGGTTTTGCCTGGGCTGGTCACTCTCAAGACATTACGTTTGGACTGATGATAATCTGGGGTTAATAAGGGTTCAAAACCTAGTAAGTAGGCAAGATCAACTAACCATAAAACCTCACCTTGCCAGGGAAAAACACCAACAACAGCTGCTGGCATATCGGGAATTGGGACAATAGTAGTGGGGTCTAAACTGATAATTGTAGCTAACTGCTGACTAGGTAGCATTGCCCAAATCTCAGGATTGAGAGAAAAACTCAGAAAATGGTTAATTGTTAAATTGTTCATTGTCTATTAGCCTAGTAAAAAATTGCAATTCCCAATTCCCAATTCCCAATTCCCCATTCTCAATTCCCAATTCCCCATTCCCCATTCTCAATTCCCAATTCCCCATTCCCCATTCTTAATTGACAAACTGTTGAACCGTTTTCACGATTTCTTCAGTGTCAATAGGTTTAGTAATATAGGCAGCTGCTCCTTGGCGCATACCCCAGTTTTTATCAATTCTCTCTGATTTGCTAGAGCAAATAATAATGGGAATGTGAGCTGTTTTTTGTTGATTTTTCAGTTCTCGACAAAGACCAAAGCCACTTTGACCGGGCAAGACAACATCTAGCAAAACTGCATCAATGGGTTTTTGCTCAAGGATTGCCTTTGCTGCCTCAGCTGTCGTGACACTGATGACATTGAAGCCTGATTGGTGTAAACAGTCCGTTAATATTTTGGCTTCAGTGGCGCTGTCTTCCACAACCAATAATGTCGCCATGTATCACCTCTTATCAAGTTTGGATGCTAAGAAAGGATTAAGGATGCAAGGATTGAACCCAATTAATTGCCCTTCCCTAATCCCTGCTGTCGCTTAAGACGCAAAACTAGGCAATTCCCCAGATACCACATCCTTTGCCACAGGTTCCTCCTGAAAATCACATAAATGTTTCTTAATCAGTTGGAGAGTTTTTTGTTGCTCCGGAGGTTTGCCTAAAAAACCAGAAGCACCAACTAGCTTGGCACGAGTACGGTCGATGATGGTATCCCGACCAGTCAAGATAATAATTGGTGTTTTCTGAAACAAGGGAGTATTGCGCAAAAACTTACAGACAGTATAGCCATTAGCATTTGGCATGATTAGGTCTAGGAAAATTAAATCTGGCTTGTGTTGAGCAAGTTGGGCAATCCCTCGCATCGAATCTTGAATACTTAGGATTTGATAGCCTGCTGGTATCAAAAACCTTTTTAAAGTTTGAGCTACTACGGGACTGTCGTCAATACAAGCAATCAAAGGCTGTTTCTGAGATGCCTTGGGGTTGATTACTCCACCACTAGGGTTGGTAGTCGATTGTTTGCTAATAGGTACTGGTAAATCAGGAATTTCTTGGAATCGCAGCAGTCCTTTATTAACTAAGGGCAACAAAGTACGAGTCACAGCTATAACGGATTTTTTGAGTTGCCAAGCAATATCCCACAGAGGTGACTTCCCATTGAGATACTTTCCCCAACCGGAAAGGGATTGAGAATCTACCTGTCTGGTTAATACTGGTGCCAGGTTCGGATTCAAGTTGCCTAAACCCGCTGTTTGCCATTGTTGATGCATCTGCACTGCTTTAGTTAGCACTGGCTCTACTTCCAAGTAAGATAGGGCTAAGCTTAGTGAGAGGTCTAAATCAGTCTCTTCGCTAGGCTCCCAGGCTCTTTGTAAGCCCTTGTAGTTACCTAAACCCAGCAAAACTTCTAGAGCCACACTACGAATTATGGCCTTAGCTTGGGGAACTTTTAATTGATTTTCACAAATTCCTTGATGGAGCAGCTGATACTCCCAAGGTTTATCGCACCACAATGGGGCTGGTTCAATAGTCCAGTTAGGGCAATGTTGCTTTAAAGCTCTGTGCCATCGCCTGACTGAATGCAACCCACTTGTAGCATAGAGCAACCTACCATAGAAAAGGTGAAGTATAACTTCTCCTGCTTGGTTTCTGACAATGAGTTTGCCTGTTGCCCTCTGTTTACTCAAGACCCCTAATTCTTCAGCTAGTTTCAGGATATCCAATTCTTTTGCCAGTTTCATTAAACTTATTGAGGTATTTTTCATCACAACTATGTTATGTGGTCAAAAATTAAAATGATTTTTGTGTTAAGTTATGTAAAGTCAATTGAAACAAATGATTTAACCCCTAAATAGGCATTGGCGTTTTTTTGGTAGAGAATAGCTTGCCAGAGGTGGATTCAGGTAATCCTTCTGGCAAATTCATCGAAAAGCGATTCTATTGATACAAAAGTTTTTAATTTCTTAATTATATCACATTCACCTTGTAAAGATTTGCAAGTTTTTCAAATTTATGCATGGACAAAAAAACTAGTTTAATTAGGGCAGTTCTGATGAAAAAATTTTTTCACCACCAGGTTATAAAAGTAGAAGCACCCGGTGTTGCCAACTAGCAAGCCAGAAATCTTTGACTACCTCAAGGGAAACAAGGGGATTTTAGCTGGCAGGCTATTTCTGCGAACTTAAACTAGTAGGGATAGGTGGAAAAACAACATAGCAATTATTGCGCCCTTACCTTGGTTGGGTGGCGCTTGCTTGGTGAAAAGTAGAAAGATTATATCAATAATTTAACTATTTCTGCTGGGACAAGGAAAAATTATTTAACAAGCTACCCTCAAGCGGCAGTTGTCAATTGGGTCAATTATTTTTTGGAGGCTTAAGGGGGCTCCATGTATGTTATACTGGTACTAGAAACGGTACAACATTGAGGTGCTCTGATGGACTTGCTTACTGTTCGGGAAGCTTGAGATAACTTATATCGACTTTAGGAGTGGGAATCTTGATCGCTACCAATGCCAGAATGGCGAAAGCCGTCAAAGGTAGCGTTGCTCGATTGCAGGAATGGGTCAAAGGACAGCCAAGGGTGCATGTAGATGAATCTCCTTGGCCAGTACAAGGTCTCAAGGAATGGCTATGGGTGACAACGGGTCAAAATTTCTGTGTGTTCCACCCGCTTGTCCCAACCCGAAAGTAAAAAACCTACCCTTGTCAGCTTTCTCTCCAAAATTAATGAACCACAAAGACACAAAGGACACGAAGGAAGAAAAGGTTTTAAATTCCACTTAGGCATGGAATCACCTAACAGGAAATATTCTTAGCAAGCCCTACCTACCACCTACCACCTACCCACCTACAACCTACCACCTAACACCAACCATTGAGCTGCTTTAACCAATTCCTGACCTAATTCTCTGCGTTTCCATCTTAAAAAAGTGCGTAACTGTAGATAGCAAGATATTTTTTCGTAACAACTCAGTTTAGTGCGTCGGATAGCCACTAAATGTTCCCAGAGTAATCGCGACATTGGTAACTGAAGCTTATCTCTATTTTTCGGATCATACCAGACAGCCAGTTCCTCATCTGTGGGATTGGCCCGTCTTGACATTTTGGGATGATCTCTGCGGAAAAACAGATATTCAGGGATTTCGTAAAACTCCCCCAACATAGCTAGTTCTGCAAACAAAATTATATCTGAACCTTCGTATTTACCCATCAACCTAGTCATCCCTAAGGCAGAACTCCGAATCACTCCAAATTGGGGATTGCACTTGTATTTATACAAAAAACGCTGATGATATTGCTGATAACGTTTCTGAGGTTTAGGAGAACCAAGGTGTAAGTCTTCAGGGTATTTTTGGAGTAAATTTCCCTGTTCATCAATAAAAGTACTGTTAGCATAACACAAAACCACTGAAGGCTTAGCTTCGAGTATCTGAATGCAACGCTCTACATATTCAGGAGCACATAAATCATCATGACAAGCCCACTTAAAGTATTTACCTACAGACAAATCAAAGCAGCGATTATAATTCCAAGCAGCACCGTGATTTTGCTCACTGCGATGGTAACGAATACGTTGGTCTTGAGCTGCGTAGGTGCGACAAATTTCTTCAGTTCTATCAGTAGAGCCATTATCTGAAATAATTAGCTCAAAATCTTCTAAAGTTTGAGCCAATAAAGAATTTAGTGACTCTTCAAGGAATTGTTCACCATTGTACACAGGCACACCAATACTAAGGCGAATTATTTCTGGTGTCATAGATGTGATTAGTTTCTAGCTTTCTTTTTCGGTGATTCCATCAATTTTGAATTTTGAATTTTGAATTTTGAATTTTGAATTCGCTGTCAGGCACTTAGTTGTCGATGAATAGTTTGCGGGGGAGTTTTTTACATTCAGTTTGGTCTCAGTTACAGGCACTCCTTGACTATATTTTTTCTGAGATACCCAATCCCAATATCTTTTTTTCCAGAGAAAGTAAGGACTGATTAAGATACTTAACAATAGTTGGCGCTCGCAAGCCACAAGTACATCACTACTGCTGGCTCTCCAGGTTTTCAACCAGTATTGTACTAGTTTCCTCAGGTCATTGAGTAGGTGAATGAGAGTGAAGAATGGCCTTTGCCAATTTGAGACTCTGAGCATACGCAAGTGATGCCGACTTAAGCCAATACAACGCATCAAAGAAATCAGGTAATCTTTTTCATATCGCCAAGCTGGAATTTTATGGTAAATTTGCATCTGAGGATTGTACCAAATTTCCCAACCGGCTCGCTGAATATATAAAACTACTTCCAAATCTTCACTAGCTAATCCTGTCTCTCTTCCCTTATGGTTCAAAAATAGACGCCTAGGTACTGTCTGCTGCCAAACTTGTGTGCGCACGACTAACCCTGCTCCTGGGGGTAAAAGTTTTTGCTGAGGTTCATATTTGTGGGCTAGAGGACCTCGATCAATAATTGCTAAAAAACAGGCGATACTTTTGATGTAGTCTGGTGGATTAACTTCAAACTCACCGTGAATTAGGCTACCGTAAGCTCCTGCCTGGGGATGAGTTGCCCCAAAGGCATAGGCAGAAGCTACCCAGTCTGGTGTTGGTAGGTTATCATCATCAAGAAAACCAATGAATTTTCCTCTAGCTTTGTCCACTGCCTTCTGTCGAGCATAAGCAGCTCCCTGTTCAGCCTCCAAATAATACCTTAGAGAACAATCTGCCCTCCAATTAGCTTGATAGTATTTCACAACTTGAGCTGTATTATCTGTGCTGTTGTTGTCAACAACAATAACTTCCCAGGAAAAATTGTCCTTAGTAAGAGGTAACTCGTCTGACAGTGGTAGCTTTGCTGTAAGCAATCGTTCTAGAACCTCTGGTAAACGAGTTTCTCCATTATATGTAGGGATAGCGACCGTGAAGTCAACCATAATCAGGGAGGGCAGGGCAGGGCCACGCGGCTCGACCTGGCTACGTGGCTTGTGTCCGACACCAATCCGCTGACAGCTCGAGTGTTTGTGAATCGGCTG
>JAAHHL010000455.1 GCA_010672185.1 Caldora sp. SIO3E6
TCTCCTGCCTCCTGCCTCCTGCCTCCTGCCTTCTGCCTTCTTTGCACTCTCCTTTTATTGGTGGGTTGCCAATCTCCACCTGAACTTGAAGATACCATCACAGTGCAAGTGCAGCGGGTGGTTAGTGGACAAACTCTGGAAGTGTTGGATGTAAGTAAGCAACCACCATTGATTGAACGAGTACGGTTGATTGGTATTGATGCACCGGATTTAAGGCAGGAACCTTGGGGTTCGGCAGCAAAGCAAAGCCTTGAGCAAATCATTGGTAAGGCGAATGGTCAACAACTGATCTTACAACCAGTGGTGTTAGAGGCGGATGTCCAAAAAAAAGATAATTTTGGTCGCTGGCTAGCTTATGTTTGGCATGATGATGTCTTGGTCAATAAGCGACTAGTCGAAGAAGGTCATGCTTTGGCTGTGCCGCGATCGCCTAATAATAAATATGATGGTGAATTTGCTTATGCCCAGGAATACGCCAGAATCATGGGATATGGTGTTTGGAACCCAGATAAACCCATGCGCGTGACACCGAGAGAATTTCGGAGAAACCCGTATTGAGAATGGAGAATGGAGAATGGAGAATGGAGAATGGAGAATGGAGAATGGAGAATGGAGAATGGAGAATGGAGAATGGAGAATGGAGAATGGAGAATTGGGAATGGAGAATGGAGAATGGAGAATTGGGAATGGAGAATGGAGAATGGAGAATGGAGAATGGAGAATTGGGAATGGAGAATTGGGCGATCGCAAAGTGGCCAAAATGGTTGATGATTAGGTAGTTAGTGGTTATTGAGCAAAAACCAACAACAAATAACCAACAACAAATAACCAACAACCAACAACCAACTTGATGAAACAACATACTCCTCAACAGCTGCAAGTTTTCCTCGATATTGCTACTGAAGCTGCTTTGGCTGCTGGTGCTATCCTACAAACTTACTGGGGTAAGTTGGAACAAATAGAAGAAAAAGGACGTCCCGGAGATTTGGTTACTGCGGCGGATAAAGCAGCTGAA
This sequence comes from Caldora sp. SIO3E6, assembly GCA_010672185.1. GTDB lineage: Bacteria > Cyanobacteriota > Cyanobacteriia > Cyanobacteriales > Coleofasciculaceae > Caldora. The sequence goes on from JAAHHL010000455.1 coordinate 1,016, forward strand.
GTAGAAATCCTCAAGGTGCTGGAGCGTCATGTCCCTGACCATGGTATCTTAGCGGAAGAGTCTGGTGAGCAGGGTAATAAGCAGAGTCAGTATCTCTGGGCAATTGATCCTCTGGATGGTACTACTAATTATGCTCATCAATATCCTATTGCTTCTGTCTCTATCGGCTTATTAATCGACGGGATACCTCAAGTGGGAGCAGTTTATAATCCTTTCCGTAATGAGTTGTTTCGTGCGGCTAAGGGTTTAGGAGCAACCTGCAATCGTCGCCCTATTACGGTTTCCTCCACCTCTGAATTGAGTAAAAGTCTCCTCGTTACCGGTTTTGCTTACGACAGAAGGGAGACTTCTGATAACAATTATGCTGAATTTTGTTATCTAACTCACTTGACACAAGGCGTGCGCCGTGCTGGTTCTGCTTCTCTAGATTTGTGTGATGTGGCTTGTGGCAGATTAGACGGTTACTGGGAACGGGGACTTTCTCCTTGGGATATTACTGCTGGGATAGTCTTGTTGGAGGAAGCTGGAGGTAAGGTGACTGCTTATGATCAAAGTCCCCTAATTGTCAATTCTGGTAGGCTTTTGGCTACTAATGGTCAGATTCACGCTAGTCTCAGCAAGGAGTTATTGCAGGTTCCACCTCTGTCTACTTGGGCATCTTTGTGAAGAAAGGTGTTAGTTAGGGTTTGGGAGAAAAAGTAATAAGCAGTAGTAGGACTTCAGTCCAAAAATAAGCCAGAAACTAGTCATATCAAATGATTCGGTCATCAATAGTGCTTTCTTTTTTGAGCCCATTGATACAATTTACTGGCATTTTTGGTAGAGACGTTGCATGCAACGTCTCTACGGAGTTTTCTCTAATTTTCATTGCTCTACATAAAATCTAACAGTATTAACCATACGCAATGTTGCTGCTGCTGAATAGTTGCGTAAAGCGGGATATCTCGGATAGAAACCATCACCCATTTCATTCAATGGTGAAGCGACACCACCGAAACTGGACATTTCTCTAATAATGGATTGTGCCCAATGACCAGAGATATCAGAAAAGGGAAACGGTTTTTGAGTTGGTTCCAGGATAGTCCGTCCATCTAAAATTTGCAGAGCATATTCAGCTATTTTCTTTAACACTGCCATTAACTCTGCTCTAGTAACCGGATTAGATGGTCTAAACTGACCATTAGGATAACCTGCAATTAACTGATTGTTCTTTGCCCAAGCAATCTTACTGGCACTCCACCGGGAAGCCTCGACATCAGGATAGGGATTAGTTGTCGTTTGAGCCGGTATATTAACAGATAAATTGGGAATAGTTGTCAATGCTTCCAGTAACATTGCTACCATTTGCTCTCTGGTAAGGGGGTTAAGAGGACGGAAGGTATTATCTTCTTTGAAACCAGAAATAAAACCCAGGGTAACTGCCTCTTCTATTTGTGGGCGATAAATATCTTCAGTAATATCAGTAAACATAGCTGGTGTATCATTTCCTGAACCAGGATTTCCTCCTAATTCTTCCGTAACAACTCGCCGGATAATTTCCGTTACTTCTGTTGCTATTCTAGCATCTAACTCTTGTTCTTCTCGGATGGCATTATTTTTATCTTTTGCCCCTAGCAAGGTAATTACCAAAGTTCTTAACTTGGAGGGTTTCCCTGATACTTTGGGACGACGATCAATAAATTGCACTAGGGCAGTATAAGTTATTTCAAATCTATCCCGAATCAGGCTACGTCCCCATCCTGCTTTGGAGATAATTACAGGAGATTTAATCACTCGTTGTAATCCTAAACGTTCAATCGCTGCATCCACATAACGGGCAATATCTGTCCCTGTCCCTCTGATCACACTTTCTAGGCTATCCCACTGTGCTCCTGGTAAGCGACTATTTTGATTAAGGTAATAGTGCCAGCCTAACATACTCATGATTCTGGTAAGGTCGTAGGCAGAGACACTGTTATCATCTGTTGCCGTTAAGGGAGCCGCAGATAATAACACTCGTCCTGTGCTAGCTTCTACTAACTCAGGAAAGTTAATTAAAGGATTTTCGCCATACAAGCCTCGAAAGGTTAATTGCTGATTACCGGTGATCTCCTTAAGCCATTGTTCTAAACCAGCATAGGTAGAAAATCGTTTGAACATGGCAGCAATTTGGTTAGAACTAGCAGGATTGAAGTTATAACTAGAGAGAGCTACTACAAGACGATAAAAGCTATAACTTCCACTACTACCAACCCCACTAATCAGGCATTGGTCAATATCGATAAAAGGAAAACTGCTATTGAGTTGACAGACAAGATTGATAGTAGGAATAATTTTAGTATCACTCCAAAATTCCACATTATCTAGGGCATTTCTACCGAACCAACGGGCTTGCATTTGACCATTCACTGAACTCCCAAGACATACACAGGCTTGTTTGATGTCACTATGGAGGAAGTCGAGTCCTTCGGTTTCAATCTGAGGTTTTTGGCCTAAAGTGGGATAGGATGCTAATCGAGAATCTTCTAAGGATACAACTTCAATGCCATCAGGCTTTTCTTTTAAACGCTGGGAATAAAAATCAATCTCTGTTTGAAAAGGAGATTGGTTAATGCTGCTGTCAAGATAAACACCTCCTCCGGTTTGAGGATGAGGTTGAACAGCTAAAAATTCTTGAAATAATTCTTCTTTATTCCTTGCTGATTTTAAGCGAAATTCTGTGGGATCAGTATTCAGGAGAGCGCTGGCTAAAGTGGCATCAATTTGCTTAGTCTCGGAATCATCCAATTCCATAAGTTGACAGAACTTGTTCAACCCTTTGGCTGTACCGCTACCATATTGTCCATCAAGCAATCTGCCCCTGGGATAAAGTCCTAATGCATGGAGTTTGATTTGGATGTCTAAAACTAATTCATGGTCTAGTTTGAGTTGTTCAATAGTAATAACTAGATTATTTTCGGTAATATCAATCAATTTCATAAGATTTTTTGCTGCCTTGGCAAGACTAAAACCGTAGGTTGGGTTATAGCTTGCTTCCGCGTAGCGGTAGTAACGTGACACAGCTTTAGGTGTGCCACGCTACTACTATAGATCCATTCTTTCGTGGAAATTGCCTAACGCCTAACACCTATTTAGCAGATTTAGGAACCTTAACTCCACGAGCCATATCCCGGTACATACTCATGCTAGGACCGGGACGTCGCCGACTGGTAGGCAGAGGAAGTAAATTTTTGTCAGCAAAGGTTTGTTCAGGTTCAGGCTCAACTTCAGCTTTACCATTGTTTGTAGAAGCTACTGCTGCCTGAATTAGCTGCTCTGGTGTCAATACTCCCTGAAATGCTTCTGGCTGCTTGACTGGTTCCGCAGCCTTGGCTTTCGTTGGTTTTTGCTTCTTGGCAGGTTTAACAGCCTTAGCTGGAACTGGTTCTGGCTGTTTGGCAGGTTCAGGGGTTACTGCTGCCTCAGCGGAAGTCTCGGACTGAGCTTTTCCAGTTTCAGCTTCATCTAGCTCTAAGTAGAATTCCTGCTTTTTGAAAATATTTTTGATAGGATTAAGCATTTATAAAATACTCCTGCGCTGTTAGATAAGTTTGACTGGGTAACCAAAGCTGGGAGTGGTTATTCCAACTTTGATACAAAACTGTTATTTGTGAAGTGCGACTTTTCTACGATCGCTTGGGTGTGATCGAGGTGCTCCAAAAGTGATAGACAGATTGAATTATGATTTTTTACTGGGGCTCATTGCAAGATTTAGAGATTATTCTTAATATTTTTTAACAATTATTCCTTGAATACCATGATTTCTCTCAGCGAGGACGGTAAAACCCAGAAGATGATTTATCTTAATTAACAATTATCTCATATTTAGTGCTGAGCCCATGTCTAATCCAAGACTAGTTGAGGAAAAGTGGGATGCCTTGAGCAGACGCAATCAAGTGTTGCTGATTCACGGTATTAGCGACACAAAAGCTGTTTTTCGCAAGATGTCTATCTATTTAGAGGAGCGAGGCTGGTCAGTACATAGCTTAAACCTCATCCCCAACAATGCTACTCTCGGTCTTGACCAATTGGCAAAACAAGTAGCAGATTATATTGCTGAGCATTTTGGCCCTGAACAACCCCTAGATCTAGTTGGTTTTAGTATGGGGGGTTTAGTATCACGTTACTACATCCAACGATTAGGGGGTATTGAACGAGTACAACGCTACATTAATATTTCCGCTCCCAATAATGGTACTTGGACAGCCTATCTTTTATCACGTCCTGGCTGCGTTCAAATGCGTCCAGATAGTGAATTTATCCAGGACTTGAATCGAGACTGCCAGATGCTAGAACGTTTGAACTTTACTAGACTGTGGACTCCCTTTGATTTGATGATTGTCCCAGCCAGTAGTTCTCAGATGCCGGTAGGGAAAGAAGTAGAGATTCCAGTTCTTTTCCATCCCTGGATGCTCACAGATCACAGATGTCTTAAGGCAGTAGCAGCAGCACTTGCAGAACCTTTACGAGGTAGGGTATAGAGAACTTGGGTAGGGGGCTGGGGAGATGGGGAGATGGGGAGCGGAGGAGATGGGGAGATGGGGAGCGGAGGAGATGGGGAGATGGGGAGCGGAGGAGATGGGGAGCGGAGGAGATGGGGAGATGGGGAGATGGGGAGATGGGGAGATGGGGAGATGGGGGGCAAGAAAGTCAGCGTTTCATTAACCAAGGTGAGGGGTTAGTAATCATATTTACTAAACTTCCTAAAACTTGGTTATAGATTGCATATATTTCTCTACCTGATTCAACATCGAGATAGTTGCATTTAACGGCAAACTCTATCCAAGTTTGACTTTCAGCTACTTCAGCCTCACAGTCATTAAGTTTGGCGATAAACGCTGCTTCATATCGGCGCTTTCTCCAAGCTTCTGCGAGATTGGCGCAAACAGATCTTGATGAACGACGAATTTGATCCGTTAAGGAATAACGTTCTTCGATGGGAAACTTTTTAGAGAGTTCAAAGATTTTCATGGCGGCATCAAATGCTATTTGATACACTTTCAAATCTTTATGACTTTTAATAAATTCTTTTCCCATCTCCTCCACTCCTCTGCTCCTCTGCTCCTCCGCACCTCTGCTCCTCTGCTCCTCCGCTCCTCCGCACA
>JAAHHL010000456.1 GCA_010672185.1 Caldora sp. SIO3E6
TCCTACAATATTCTCAGAAAAGCATTCCCAAATGCGTTTACTCGCTATGGGATAGAGAGGTGCGTAGTTCACCCCAGGAGAATTAATCTCTCAAAGTGAAAGTGAAAGGAATTTCTGAAATGAAATTCAGTCTGTCTATATTTGACTATACTTTTGCCAACTATTGGGCTAAATCTTTGCTATCCATAAGATTATGTTTTTTAGAGAATGCCAAGCAATGTGCAATTTATTCGGGAATAAACTGCTATAGTTTCTAACCCTTGAGGGTGAGTACTCCTCTTTAAAACTTAACATGGTGTAATATTTTATGAATCCAACAAACTGCCCAAAATGTGGAGGTAGGTTAGAGCAAGTCAGCTGTGCTGGAATTGAAGTAGACCGCTGTGTTGAGTGCAAAGGTATTTGGTTTGATTCCCTGGAGGCAGAAACCCTCAAAACAGTTAAAGGTTCTGAAAGCCTGGATATTGGAGATCCAGAAACTGGTAGTCAACTAGATCAAATAACTCATGAATTGGATTGTCCCCGTTGTGGTACAAACATGTTTCCCATGGTAGACATTGACCAATACAGTATTTGGTACGAAAAATGCCCAGCTTGCCATGGCGTTTGGCTAGATGCTGGTGAATTTAAGAAGTTTAAGGATAATTTCCAGGGTCAAGGTATCTTGGGTCAAGCCAGAAAAATCTTTAGGCGCAAAAGGTAATAAAGCAATATATTTCGTTTACCCGTAACAAACCTCAAAAACTTTTTTGAGCTGAATTGCGAAAAATAGGTTTGCTGATCCTATAACTCTATATTGAACCAATTTAGACAATCAGGAGAAGCATAATGACTCAAAATTCACCGATAACGATTATAGGCACAGTAGGTGATGATATCCTTGCCGGAACTCCAGGGATTGATATCCTGATGGGGTTAGGAGGAAACGATGTACTCGAAGGTGGAGAGGGACACGATTTTCTCTCAGGAGATGCGGGCAATGATACCCTTCGAGGGGGTGAGGGATATGATTATTTGATGGGGGGTGAAGGAGAGGACTATCTTTATGGAGAAGAGGGGAACGATTTACTGCTGGGCGGTAGTGGCAATGACAGACTCTACGGTGGATCTGGGGCAGATTTCTTTGACGGTGGCGAAGGGATTGACACTGTTTACTTTCAAGAGAATTTTGCCATTACCGCTGATTTGACTCAAGGACAAGCCACTTACGTCAATGAAGCGGGAGTGACAGTGGTGGAAACCCTGCTCAATGTGGAACGCCTAGTTGGTACCGCATTTGATGACCAGTTGACGGGGAATGAAGTCGGTAATCATTTACATGGTGGTGAGGGCAATGATGTTCTCAATGGCGGTGGAGGGAATGATGCCCTCCTTGGTGGTGCTGGTGTAGATTCCTTCGACGGCGGTGAAGGGATTGACATTGTTTACTTCCAGGAGAACTTTGCTATCACAGCTGATTTGAGTCAGGGACAAGCTATCTACATCAATCAAGCAGGAGAGGCAGTGGTGGAAACCCTGGTTAATGTTGAACGGCTCTATGCCACCAACTTGAATGACCATTTGATTGGTGATGCGGCTAGTAATCGTTTATATGGCGTTGGGGGTAATGATTTCCTCTACGGCGGTGCAGGGAATGATGCCCTCTACGGCGGTACTGGTGTCGATTTCTTCGATGGGGGTGAAGGTCGTGATATTGTTTATTTTAGCGAGAGCTTTGCGATTACAGCTGATTTGAGTCAGGGTTATGCAACCTACACCAATGGAGCAGGAGTGGCAGTGGTAGAAACCCTGCTGAATGTGGAACGCCTCTATGGTGCTGGCTTGGATGACCAATTGACAGGTGATGGGGCTAACAATGATTTATATGGTGGTGCTGGCAATGATACTCTTGTTGGTGGTGCTGGCAACGATCTTCTCGTCGGTGACGCTGGCAACGATCTTCTGGTTGGTGGTGCTGGTGCTGATACTTTTCACTTCCGGTTCCCCAACGATGGTATTGATACCATTACTGACTTTGATGCAAGCCAAGGTGACATCATTCAAATTTCTGACAGTGGTTTTGGTGCTGGACTCAGTGTAGGTGTTCTCGACTCTGAGCAGTTTATCCTCGGTTCAGCGGCTGGAGATGCGGGCGATCGCTTTATCTACAACAATGTTACAGGTGCTTTGTTCTTTGATGCAGATGGTACGGGTAGTCTCGCCCAAGTACAGATTGCCCAACTCTCTACCAATCCGGTTCTTAGCAACAGTGACATTGTAATTGTTTAGGACTGGCGGCGGCTTAATATATCCCAACGGCTAAAAGCCCCCTAAATCCCCCAATTCTGGGGGACTTGAAATCTGGGCTCCCCCAGAATTGGGGGCTGGGGGGCTTAAAAAACTTTTCTACCAAGGACTACCAATTAATGTAAAGCCAGACCAGTAATAGGGGTGAGATAAATCAGCATTCTTGGGAAGCTTTAGATGAGAAGGTAAGGGAATACTACTCCCCGACCAGTAGAATGTACCATCTTCGATATAGGCTTCACCACGGAGCATGGCAAGCTGTGCTTGTCTTAATGCCTCAGCTTTGATACTCACCTCCCGCATTTGTTGGTAAAACTCCACCATCAGTCCTAATGTGCCGACATCATCGACAGACCAAAGGCTAGCCAAAACAGATTTTACTCCCGCTAGGGTGGAAAAGCCAGCAAATCCTAGTTCAGTGTTACGATCGCCTAATGCAGTACGACAGGCACTAAGTACTACCAATTCAACGGCGGGATTATGCCAATTTAGTTCTCGAATTTGATTGAGACGAAGTTGCGTATCCCAAAGCTGAATATAAGCTTCGTCTGGTTGGTTGAGGGAAAAGCTAGCATGGGTTGCTAGATGCACAATACCGAAGGGAGTATCTTGACGCTGCTGTTGCAAATTGTTGAAGGTGAAATCCTCGTTCATATAAGCATCACCATTCCAGACGGTGTTGGCAATTAGAGGTGTTTCCACCTCAGTTGCCGGAAGAGGATCTTCTTCCTCACCAAATTCAGAAGCACTCATTGCTAGGACTTCAGTATCGTTAATGTTAACGTATTCCATATCAGTCAAACTCAAGCTAGGCATTAAGCCGACGCTGTATTGCTCAATGAGAAACTTTTGACCATCATGTAAGGCGGCTAGGGGAAGCGATCGCAATCCTTCGTCTAAGATAAAGGCAATGTTATTAATTTCCCTTTCTTCGAGTTCTTTGAGCAATGGCTTGACTAACCATTGGTAGAATTGTTGAGCGTATTCAGCCTGCAATCCATCAAATTGATTGCTTTGGAAATTGAAGTCTAGAGTGAGTTCTTCACGGAAAGCTTGCGCCATGGCAGTAACATCATCTCGCTGGGCATCCAAAACTGGAAGGCGGATAACCTCGTCGCTAGATGTTACCAGTAAAAGTTCAAGTTCAGGACTTTCTGGCGCAAACATGGCATAGACGAGAGCGGGTTTAATGCCTGTTTTCTTTTCAATTTCCCGCAGAGAGTGTTGAGCGTCACTTAATTTGATTTTACGACCTTCGGATTGGTTGCTATTACCTGGTAAGGATGTCTCGTTTGCTTGTCCGGCACTAAGGGAAGTATAAAGTGATTCAGATGACTGGGGAGAGTCAGGCTCACCAGAGGTAGAATTTCTCGAAGTGATTGAATCTTCTGAGGTATTGAGGGATTGAGAGTCTCTATCTTGTGGCTCAACACTGGGACTATTGAAGTTTGAAGACAGTTGCTGTGAAGATGTTTGATTCTCTGAAGGTGTTTGATTAGCTGAATCGTTGAATACTTCTGCAATATAGTTTTCGTAAGCCGGAGTTAGGCGTTCCTCAAATTCTTCAAAACCGAGATCAAGAACAGGCAGACTTGAAGTGATGGAGAAACTAGAAGGGTTACTCAAAGATGAGATGCTGTTGGAGGGTGTGTCAATTAGGATGAATTCAAAGTCCAGTATTGGAGTAGATACGGGTAGTAAGGATGTGTTGGGATTAGTTACAACCTGAGGCAGGGGAATGGGATCTACAAGCAAGTCGGTAGGTAGCAAGGATGTGTTGGGATTAGTTACAACCTGAGGCAGGGGAATGGGATCTATCGGGAAGTCGGTAGTAAGAATTCGGATATTACCGAGGGTATAGCTTCCCAAAAAAGATTGTAGTGGTGCAATGGTGAAATCACCACTAGTAATAATTCCTACAGTACCATTTTCGTTTAAGTTACCGACATTGAAAGGAGTATTCCTAGCTCCACCATCGTGGTGAATAGTAATACTACCTCCCCCAATACCTCCGGCAGTGGAAATGCTGATATTGTCACCAAAGGTTTCGGTAGCACGGAAAAACCTGTTTGTGAAGATAAATACATCACCGCCCCTACCATTGCTACCACCACGAGCATCAATAAAACCGACTTCGATATCTTGAAGAGGATCGAGAAAAACGTTACCACCATCACCTGTGAAGGAACGGGTACGAATATTACCTGTATTGATGGCTATTCTGGCATTTACCTCTACATAGCCACCGGACTGTTCTCCGGTAGTTGTGATGTCACCTGTAGTGATGCGATCGCCTTTTAGGGTAATATCTCCACCGTTGAGATTGGCACTAGCATCGATATTGCTTGTGTTAACGTTTGTTCCAGCTTGAATATCGACATTACCACCATCAAATACACGCAAAGTATCTGCGATCGCAACTCCACCAGTAGCATCTATATTTAATCCTTCAGAACCAAGATTAGCAGAGGACAAAAGATTGACATTTCCTGCATCAATATCTAAACCTAGCAGTGGACTAATATTACCCAGCGCATCAACTCCGATGGGATCATTAAACTGAACCGTTCCATTACCTGCATCTAGAGTTAAAACAGCATCTCCTTCTAAGCCACCTGTAAAGGTAATTGTGCCGCCATTAGTTGAAATGGTTCTGGGAGATGAACCAATGTTAGTTGTGCGGAAATTGGGAGAGGATAGATTAGTAATTGAAATATCTCCGCTACCCGATTGAATATCTGAATTAAGGGCTAATCCACTAAATCCCCAAAGGGTAATGTTGCCGGAACCATCCGCAATAACGGGTGCATTGACTGCAAGGGCACTCATATCAATAGAGCCATTGCCTGCTGTGCTAATTCCATTAACATCTCCGATTGATGTAATGACCAAACGACTACTCGTATCGAAGTTAATATCACCAGAAATTCGAGTACGGGCTGCGATATTTGCCGTTCCATTATTACGAACAGCAATATCAAACCCATTATTGGGATCGCGAGGCTCGATTCCTTTTGCTGCATCAAAAACAGCAGAGCTATTATTTCCAAGTTCTAAATCAAGGTTGCTACCTTCAAAAATGGTACCTGTAGAAATGAGTTGAATAGTACTATTATCTGCAATTCTAACGATAGGGTCTGCGTTTCCTGGACTGTTTACAAATCCAATATTTCCGCCTTGGATGGTCAGGTCATAGTTGTCCGAGATTAGGTCAATATTCCAGATTTGTATGTCACCTAATGGTACTTCCTGGTTATTGGCATCTACAGTAATTGGGTTGCCAATGGTAACAGTTCCAGTGGTATTTAGATTGAGTAACTCGGCTTGGCTAATGTTGAAGTCACCAAAAGTTGTATCACCAATTCCAATTGTGCTGGCTGGGTCGAAGGGTTGAATAGTAATGTCGCCTGTACCTGCATTGACAGGGCTATTTAAGACGACATCAGATGCGGTAATAGATATGTTGTCGTTAACTGTACTAATCAAGGAATCAGCATCAATTTCAACACCAATATTATCAGTTCCACTTCCTTGAACGATTCCAGTCAATGAGAGGCTACTATTGCTATTGACTTGAGCACCATTAATCAGATAAATTCCGCGATTGTCGTCAGTGTTATTACCACTGGTTCCATTGAAGATTATAAAGCCAGTGCCAGTTGTTTCAACAATGCCACTATCTTGAAAATAAATTCCGTGGTTATTGTCGGTTGTACCGCCACCTGTACCCGTTAGACGAACATTACCATTTACAGAACTAATGCCCCCCGGCTCAACAGCACCAGCACCTGCAAAGTGAATTCCGTGATTGCTACCACCAGCGCCACTACCCGTGCCAACAACATTAATAA
>JAAHHL010000457.1 GCA_010672185.1 Caldora sp. SIO3E6
TTTTTCAAACCAGAGGCCGGATACCGAATTGCCACAGGTCCCGTGATGGGATTTCAACCTGTGGCCTTCCGATCTTGCAGGTTAACGAGCGGCTACAGACCTTAATCAGTGAAAAAGCCAATGCAGACCGGATTAAGGAAGCTGCGGTAGAAGAGGGGATGACTACTTTATTAGCCTACAGTTTAAATCTGGTAAGGCAAGGATATACTACCCTTGATGAAGTAGAACGGGTGACTTTTACCGATTCTGGTTTGGAAGCAGAACTCAAAGCCAAACGCAAGACATCTCTCACCTGTCGGAATTGTTCTGCTGAATTACAGCAGGATTGGCTAGATTGTCCTTATTGTATGACTCCTCGTTTTCAGGATTAAAAGTCCTTGGTTATTGCTTATTAGTTTGCCCACAAATAACTAACACCCAATAACCAACCACTAACAGCAATTTTTATCATAAGGGAACACTATGGAATTAATGATTGAAGACTTGATGGAGCAGATGGTTGAGATGGGTGGCTCAGATATGCACATCCAAGCCCAAGCTCCTGTATATTTCCGTATCAGTGGTAAACTCCAGCCTTTTGCTGAGGATCCACTCAGTCCCCAAGAATGTCAGAGGCTGATCTTCAGTATGCTCAATAATTCACAGCGTAAGGAATTAGAGCAAAACTGGGAACTTGACTGTTCTTATGGTGTCAAGGGATTAGCTCGCTTCCGCGTTAATGTCTACAAAGAGCGGGGTTACTATGCAGCTTGCTTGAGGGCTTTGTCCTCCAAAATTCCTAACTTTGATATGTTGGGTTTGCCAGACGTAGTTCGGGAAATGAGCGAAAGACCAAGGGGATTAGTTCTAGTCACCGGACCGACTGGTTCTGGTAAGACTACCACCCTGGCAGCCATGATTGATTTAGTTAACCGAACTAGGCCGGAACATATTCTAACTGTAGAAGATCCCATTGAATATGTTTTTCCTAATATCAAGAGCTTAATTCACCAACGTCAAAAGGGAGAAGATACCAAAAGCTTTGCTAATGCTTTGAAGGCGGCTCTCAGGGAAGATCCAGATGTGATCTTGGTAGGGGAAATGCGAGACTTAGAGACCGTTTCTTTGGCAATTAGTGCGGCGGAAACTGGTCACTTGGTCATGGGTACGCTGCATACTAGCTCCGCAGCTCAGACAGTGAACCGGATGCTAGACGTGTTTCCCCCAGAACAACAAGCTCAAGTCAGAGCTCAGTTGTCTAACTCTTTAGTTGCAGTGTTTAGTCAATGTTTAGCCAAAAAGAAAAACCCGAAACCTGGTGAGTTTGGTAGAGTAATGGCTCAAGAAATCATGATCGTCACTCCAGCTATTTCTAACCTGATCCGAGAAGGAAAGGTTTCTGGTATTTACTCTGCTATCCAAACGGGTATGAAAATGGGAATGCAGACGATGGAACAGGCTTTGGCTAGCTTGGTTAAAACTGGAGTTATCTCCTATGAAATGGCAGTGTCCAAGAGTTCTAAGCCTGATGAGATGCAGCGTATCCTTGCTGGTTCAGGCGGTATGGGTGCAGGTGGGAAGACAACTGCAAGAACCGGAAGGACTACTCGCTAACTATAGATAAGGTGTTAGGTATTAGGTTAATGATTTTTCTGCTTCTCAAAGCCTATGTTTCCAGTAGGAAGGTATTGGGTTAATGGTTCATAGTTTTTCTATACACCTAATACCTACCACCCATTGGTGACAAGTTAAGGCAAAATCGTCGTTGTCAAGGGAAGGTCGAAGGTCGAAGGTCGAAGGTCGAAGGTCGAATATAGATTTTTTTGTCCAAAGTCCAATTCCATATATAGGGTCTTTTTTAGCCCCAAACACCATATCTGGGAGTTGACAAAAAGCACCACCCTTTAACTTGTCACTATTGCCTACCACCTAACACCTACCACCTACCACCTACTACCTACCACCTAACACCTACCACCCAACACCTAACACCTAACACCTAATACCTAACACCTAATTAAAAGCCATGCCTACTTTCATCGCTGAAGTTAGAGACTTTCAAGGAAATGCCAAGAAAGAGAAAGTTGAGGCGATTTCCCAAGAACAAGCTCGTTCAATACTCAAAAATAAATATAGCAATATTGGCAAAGTTAGCAAAGCAGGTCTTGATCTTGACTTGTCGAAACTTGGAGAAAAGTTTACTACAGTCACAGTTAAAGACAAAGCAGTATTTTCCCGTCAATTTGCGGCGATGGTGGATGCCGGTGTCGCTATGGTTCGTTGCCTTGGTGTCTTATCGGATCAATGTGCTAATCCCAAGCTGAAAAAGTCATTGCTAGACATCAGTTCTGATGTACAGCAGGGAACTAGTCTCTCTGAATCGATGAATAAGCATCCGCAGTGTTTTGATACTTTGTATGTCAGTATGGTTCAAGCTGGTGAAGTGGGGGGTGTACTCGATGAAGTCCTCAACCGCTTAGCCAAACTCCTCGAAGATATGAACCGCCTGCAAAACCAAGTAAAAGCAGCTATGGCTTATCCCACGGTAGTGGGAAGTATCGCGGTTCTGGTATTTTTGGGGATGACCATGTTTTTGATCCCAATCTTTGCGGACATTTTCACTGATCTGGGTACAGAATTGCCCGCTCTAACCAAATTTATGCTCTGGATCAGTGGGATACTGAGAAGTTGGAAAATTTTCATCCCGATCGCGGTTGTCATTGTTGGTAATTTTGCCTTCAAACAATACTACAAGACACCAGTTGGTCGTGTCCAAATTGACCAATTTAAGTTAAAAATGCCTCTGTTTGGCGATCTCAATGAAAAATCAGCAGTTGCTCGTTTTTGCCGCATTTTTGGTACTTTGACTCGTTCAGGAGTGCCAGTACTGAATTCTTTGGATATTGTCCGAGATACTTCAGGTAACCAAGTAATTGCCAATGCAGTTGACTCAGCTAAGTTAGAGATTCAACAAGGAGGGATGATTAGCCTTGCCCTGCAAAAAGAAGAAGTTTTTCCTCTGTTGGCGATTCAGATGATTAGTATCGGTGAGGAAACAGGGGAATTAGATTCAATGATGATGAAAGTTGCCGATTTTTATGAAGATGAGGTGGAGCAAGCGGTTAAAGCGCTGACAAGCATCCTGGAACCAGTCATGATTGTGGTTTTAGGGGGTATGGTGGGAACTATTCTAGTTTCCATGTATCTCCCAATGTTTAAGGTCTTTGATACCCTGGGTTAACAAATTTGAGAGGAGTGTATTTCCGTGTTTTTTCGCAAAATTAGGAACTATGGAAGGATTCTTTCTCCCCACACTCCCCACACTCCTCCTCAGTTGACTTAAGCATTAACAAGCCTGCTTATAGGGGGCAGTGTAGACAACTTAAAATTCTTATGCCTATTAAACAATCTGATTATGAAACATTGCTAGCAGAATATAGCAATTGTGAAGCTGCGATCGCACTTCTCCAAAAATACCGACCTTACTTAGAGAAAATTCCTAGTATGCGCCGACCGGATGAGAGCATAATTACCATACCCTTGCCGGTAGTGCGAGTACGTCATTCTAAACCTCTGGGGGTCAAGAATACCACTAATTTTGCTGCCTTGCAAGAAACAGTTTGCCTACCCTGTGATGTTGCTCTTTTAATGTGCGATCCGGAATGGAAAATCAAGATGGGGGTAGAAATTCTGATCTTTATTTGTCGCCCTCATGAAGACTTTTCGGAACTACTTACCCGCTGGCGACAAACCCAAGTATTGTTGTCTCAAGAATATGAGTGGTTAATGCCTCCCTGTTATCAACATATTCTTAGCGACGGAGTAGATCAAATCTATCCTCTGTTTGTGGTACTTCCAGAAACACCACAAAGAATCCAACGAGGCTTACTGGGTGCTACTCTGCCTTTTGTGATCGAAAGCTTAGATTCCCTATCCCAAGAAGAGACAGCAGCAACCTTGTCTACTGAAAGTCCATCTGCTTAGGGTATGGGTGATATCAAATCTAGGTTAGATACCCCCGTGCTTTTTCCTGCACGGGAAAATGTTTTAATGAAAGTTTATTCATTGCGTCGAGATAAATAGCGAACTTCTTCTAGAAGAATGTTAAACCGCTCATCATTTTCAGCTTGACGTTGCTTGACATTTTCCATATCGCGCTGACTTTGAGCGGCAACTTGCAGAAGAGCTTGAGCGGTAATTCTCAGACCATCTATACTATCCTTGACTTCGCCAATACTTTCGCGCATTTCGTCCATACTTTCCCGCATTTCGCTCATACCTTCCCGCATTTCACTAACACTTGAAGATAATTCATCCAACATTTCATCAGTCCAGCGCACAACTGCCATTATATAGCTCCTTATTCCTTGTTAGTTGTTACTCGTTACTTATTTAACTGTAACGCCGAGAGCTAGGCTCAGTATAATTGGTTTGGAATTCCCCAGAACCCCGACTTCTTGAAGAAGTCGGGGTTCTAAACACAGCCAGAGCAGATTTTGTATCACACTAAAGAATACCTTTACTAAAGCACTGAAGGACTAGTGAGACTCTAATGAAGACTATCTTGATTTTGGCAGCAAATCCTAGAGATACAGTACCACTGCGCTTAGATGAAGAAGTGCGGGAAATTGATGGAGTACTGCGGCAAGCTGGTAGAAGGGATGAGTTTGAGTTAAAACAGCAGTGGGCAGTACGACCTAGAGATTTACAGAAAGCAATGTTAGACTTTAATCCCGCAATTGTACATTTCTCTGGCCATGGAACAGGAGAGCAGGGATTAGCTTTAGAGGATGGGGAAGGAAATATCCAACTAGTGGATGCGGAAGCCTTGGCTGGCTTGTTTAAATTGTTTGCCTCTCAAGTAGAATGTGTGATGCTCAATGCCTGTTATTCCGAAGTCCAAGCAGAAGCGATCGCGCAATATATCAGTTATGTTATTGGTATGAATCAGCCGATTGGGGATAAAGCAGCGATTGAGTTTGCTGTGGGCTTTTATAATGCTCTAGGGGCTGGTCGTTCTTATCAGGATGCTTTTGAGTTTGGTTGTAATAGGATTCAGTTGGCTGGAATTGCTGAGTATCAGACTCCTGTGTTGCAGCACAACCCGAATGTAACTGCATCTGCTGCTAGGTTGGAGCCCAAAGCTAGTCCAGTAATGGAAGAGGAATTGGCTGAATTACGGGAAGAGTATGAGGCTTGGAATGAGGAAGTTAAAGCTCTCAAGAAGTCTTTGCGGATTGATGATTTAACCCCTAAGGAAAGGATAAAGCTTAAAAGGCAGATTCAGGAAGCAGAAACACAAAGAAGAAATTTAGAATTTAGAATTTAGAATTTAGAATGAAGAATTGGGAATTGAGAATTGAGAATTGAGAATTGAGAATTGAGAATTGGGAATTGGGAATTAGTTGAGTTAACCTGGGGATGGTGTTGGGCTGGTTTAGATCACAATATTCTGGTAGAATGGCCTAGATTCTTGCGTTTACACGCCCCTGCCGATGTAGCCAATTTTATTCCAATTATTAATTATCCATTATCCATTATCCATTATTAATTATTTTAATGTTTCGTGAACTATACAAGCAGGAAAAGTTAGCTGAATTACAAGAAGAATGGGATGCTTGGAGAGAGGAAATTCAGGAACTTAAAAAATCCTTGCAAATAGATGATCTTGCTCCCAAACAGCGTATCAGGGTTAAAGGGCAGATTAAAGCAGCTGAAGCAGAACTTCAGGAAATTAGCCAGCAAATTGAGGTACTGGATAAAAATGTAAGTAGCGAACAACTGTATAAGCTTTTGTTAAGGTTAGGCTACAAAAGGCAGGTGCGCTTATTCCGCCAATTAGTTGAAGCTCAATCAATATCGGCTTTTTTGATTCACGGTTCTCCTGAACATGGACAGCGGTGGTTGTTGAATCGCTTAGTGGGGCAGTATGTTCCTCAAAGTATTAGTGGTAAGGTAGTAAAGATTGACTTGAGTCGCAAAGTACGCCGCACCAATGTGAGCGCTTTGTGGCGGCAACTTGGTAGTTATTTTAATCTAACTGGCAGGGGTATATCTCCTTCGGAAATTGCTGAGAGAGTTTATCGTTGTTGGCAAACTCAGAATGTCTTGTTTGTCTTTCATGATGTGGATTGTATGCCACCAGCCTATTTACAA
>JAAHHL010000458.1 GCA_010672185.1 Caldora sp. SIO3E6
CGCTACATCGATGCACAAAATTAAGTATTTGCTCGATACCTACTGGGAAGCGACAATGAGTCGTGAATTGATTACCAATCCCCGTGAGAAGCGGCAGCATCAGATAGACAGGAGCTTCAATCGGTGCTGGTTTGTTGTCAAACATCTTTGGAGGCAGGAGGCAGAAGGCAGGAGGCAGGAGGCAGGAGGCAGGAGGCAGGAGGCAGGAGGCAGAGGGCAGGAGGCAGAGGGCAGGAGGCAGGAGATAGTCCCGATGAAAAAATTTTTTCACCACCATGCATGAAAGTCCCTCTCTCCGCGTCTCCGCGTCCCCGCGTCCCCGCGTCTCCATATCTCCACGTCCCCGCGTCTCCGCGTCTCCATGTCTCCGCGTCCCCGCGTCCCCGCGTCCCCGCGTCTCTTTCAAGTCAGGAGGCAGAGTGACTAAGCTGCTTCCATAAGCAGAGGGTCTAACTCACCCTTTTTGTCTAATTCATGGATTTCGCTACAACCACCAACATGCTGGTCATTGATAAAAATTTGTGGAAGTGTTCGACTGCCGTTAGCACGTTCTGTCATTTTGTCTCTAGCAGCTTCATCGCCGTCGATTTTATATTCTGTGTAGTTGACCCCCTTCAACGATAACAACATTTTTGCTCTGATACAGAAAGGACAAGTTTGCCAAGTGTAGATCTCGACATTAGCCTTGATTTTTTCGGGATGCCGTCCTAGAAGATTATTAAGAGAGTCAAGCATTCGTTCCTTACTCCGCAAGTGCCATTTTTTATCTATGCTACCAAAAATAATACTATAAGATAAGAAATCTTCTCCCTTCAGCGAAGAGATGAAATCTGGACGAGAAGGTTTAACCTCTCATATCTCTTATCCATCTCTCCAGAGATTCCCTTACACTATGAATGAGTTATCAACTATTCTGAGCATAGACTAGCAAAAGCGGAGGTGAGTCAACTTTGTAGAAAATAACTTTGTCCCTAGTATGGGAATAGTTTTAACGATTACCGAAGAAAGTTATACACCTAAATTTAACCAAATTAAATCGTAAAAAGGTGTTGCCCAGTACTCCTCGTGATCAAGTAGCAACATCAGTTGAGAATCCCCGATTTTTCAGGAGGGGAGATGTCAAAAAAAATAAGTCTTTTTACTCAAAGATGCAATATGAGCCAAAACATACAAGCAGTCATGACTAGTACCTATGATCTGCACTTGGTAATGCTTTCGTTCCTCATTGCTGTAATTGCCTCTTACGCAGCTCTAGAACTTGCACGTCGAGTAAAATCCACTTCAGGAAAGACACGATTTAGCTGGCTGCTTGGCGGTGCTGTTGCTATGGGGACAGGGATTTGGTCGATGCACTTTATTGGTATGCTCGCCTTTAATTTACCCCAACCTGTCACCTACAATCTACTGACAACTCTACTTTCTCTGTTAGATGTCATCATTACCTCTGGTATGGCATTACTGTTGGTTAGTTCCTCAACTTTGAGCTGGCTACAGTTGCTAATTGGTAGTATTTTCATGGGGTTGGCAATTGCCTCAATGCACTACATCGGCATGGCAGGGATGCAGGTGAGTCGAGGCATCATTCAGTACAATCCTTGGGTAGTAGGATTGTCAGTCGAGATCGCCATCTTGGCTTCTCTTGCGGCATTATGGTTAGCTTTTCGGCTGCGGGATGAAGCGATGGAAGGTTTGAATTGGTACAAACTTGGTAGTGCAATGATTATGGGAATTGCGATTAGTGGTATGCACTATACTGGTATGGCAGCTGCTAGTTTCCTGGAAGTAGAAGAATTAACCACCACCGTACCCAATACATTCAATAATTCCCTGCTTGCTAGTGGAATTGGTTTGGCTAACCTGCTCATCTTAGGTTTAACCATGCTTTCGGTGCTATTCGATCAGCGATTGGCAGCACAATCAGCTCGTGAGGAAATATTACGAGAAAGTCAGAAACATTTTCGGATGCTGATCCGCGAGATGCCGATAGGCGTGTTACTGCTAACTCCAGAATTAAAAATTATCGTTAGTAACCAAGCAGCAATTGATCTGTTGGGGATAAAAGACTCGCAAGTGCTAGAGCTAGGGTTGGTGTTACAGGAAGATGGTACGCCTTTTACCCCAGAGAGTTTGCCCATGCAACAGGTGCTGGCCACTTGCCAACCTGTACACCATGTTACTATCGGCATCAATTGTGCTTTGAGCCAAACTTCACGATGGTTGCTCGTCAATGCTGACCCCCAACTGTCAGCAGAAGGTACAGTGGAGCGTATCGTCTGCACCTTCAGCAACATCACTCCTACTAAGCAAGCAGAGTCAGCATTACGGCTCTCAGAAGCGCGGGAAAGAGAAAAAGCAATTCAACTATCCGCTGCTATACAGAAGTTGAAACAAACCCAAGCCAAGTTAGTTCAGACGGAAAAAATGTTCAGCTTAGGACAACTGGTAGCTGGGGTTGCTCACGAAATCAACAATCCCGTCAACTTCATTTACGGTAATTTAACCTATGTCAGTGAATACGCCCATAACTTACTGGAATTAGTCCAGCTTTATCAACAGCATTACCCTCATCCTACTCCCCACATTCAACAGCAAACCGAGGCAATAGAGTTGGAATTCCTGAAAGAAGACTTGCCGAAGCTGCTGGGGTCAATGAAAATTGGTACTGAGCGTATTCGTCAAATTGTTCTGAGCTTAAGAAACTTCTCTCGTTATGACGAAGCAGAAATGAAATTAGTTGATATTCATCAGGGGATTGATAGCACTTTATTAATCCTCGGACATCGGCTAAAAGCAATTGGGGATGATACACGTATTGAAGTAATTAAAGACTATGGCGATTTGCCTTTGGTAGAATGCTACCCCGGACAGCTCAATCAAGTATTTATGAACATTCTCAGCAATGGGATTGATGCTTTGGAAGAAGCAAGAGCCAAAGAACAAAAAACAACAGAGGGAAAAAAAGCTCCACTCTCCTATCAAAGCGATCGCCAATTTCCTTGTATTTGGATTCGCACCTTATGGAATATTAATCTGTACTCCTCTCAAAGAGCAATCGACAACAGAAAATATGCTCCAGCAGACTGTGAAAATGAGACAGATAGCATTCTAATTTCTATAGCTGATAATGGTTCCGGTATGACTGCTGCCATCCAGAAGCAACTATTTGACCCATTTTTCACTACTAAGTCAGTGGGTAAAGGAACAGGTTTAGGGCTAGCCATCAGCTATCAAATTATTGTAGAAAAGCATGGGGGAGCCATCTGGTGTGAGTCAGAATTGGGAGTAGGTACGGAATTTTGGATCAAGATTCCAGTAAAGCGGGACTCAACACCAGCCGGTTAAGAAAAGCTACTAATGTTGGTTTGATGTATTGGAATGCTTGTTCAAATTCAGTGCGCGATCGCTTAGAGTTGATTGGGTGTACTCAAACTCAGTCTCTGTGGTTTATTATATATATTAGCTTTGGTAAGCAAAGTATTTTCGGGCATTCTCCAAGACTTTTGTGAGAGTGTTCAGTATTCTACTAAATATATAGAGGTTTTATGGGTGGCAAGCGCACTATTAATACTGGTGGTGGTACGTATAATGAATCCAATACTAATACTAGTGGTGGTATGTATATTGAATCCATACATGGCAATTCCACCAATATTCAAGGCAGTTATCTAAACATCAATCAAGATTTATCTCAAGCTGCTGCTCAGATTCAGAAGCTTTTGATACAGCTTCAAACTCAGGGATATTCTTCAAAAGAAGCTCAAAATAAAGTTGCACAAGATTTAGCAACTCAAGCCAAAAGTGAACCTCGTACTAAGACTACCTTAACTAAATGGAGGCAGTACTTGGGAGATGCTGCCGCTAATGGTTTAATAGGTGAAGCAGCTGTAGAGGTAATTAAAACTGCTTTGAGGTTATCAGGTATTCCTCTTCCTTAAAACAGTTATAGTAGTTCTATGACTTGTGAGGGACATCTTGATCCCCCTAAATCCCCCTTGGAAAGGGGGACTTTGAGATTTAGCAGTGTACTTCATAAATATGAGAAACGCTGTATCACATATTTAAGTCATGTCATGATGATCATAATTTAAAGAGCAAAAATGAGTAATATTCCACAATCATGGATCTACTATGCTCTTGGGCTCCTACTAGCTTTTTTAGGTGCAATGATTGCTGGAGCTATGCTTACTTGGGGCTTCGTTATTCCTGGATTAATAGTAGGTAGTATTTTTGGGATAATTGCTTATTTTTTATATTTTTTTGGCAATAAATTGGAAGCAAATGATATAAATACGCATACTCCTAACAATCTGACCGATATTAATAATCGAAATATAAAGACAGATGGTGGTGTTTATAACGAACAAATTCAAGGTGATTCAATTAATATACAAGGAAATCAAATATATTTAGGTCAAGATTTTTCAGAAGTTGCTAGTCAAATTCAAGAGATATTAAACGAACTTCAAAACCAAGGAGATGATTCAGTATCTGCTGAAGAAAAAGTCATTAATGACTTGAAAATTCAAATTCGTAAAAACTATAAGATCAAAAGAAAGTTTCTTAAATGGAAAAAAACATTAGGCTTGTCTAATAGCAAGCCACTTAATAGCAGAGAATTAGCTGAAAGAGTAGTTAAGTTCGCTAGTGAAAATTCTTCTGATTTTTACGAAGACTCAATTTGGACGATTGAAGACAAATATCAAAGACTACATGATCTTCTCAAAAATGGCCAATGGCAAGAAGCTGATAAAGAAACAGCAAAATTAATTTATAGATTAATGCCAGAAGATGATAGTTACATAGATGTTGATCAAATTCCTCCTAAAGATCTTAGAAAAATTAATAACCTCTGGGTAAGATTTAGTAATGGGCGCTTTGGTTTTAGCGTACAGCAAAAGATCTGGACAAAAATTTTAAAGGTATATCATTCCTCTGAAAATAGATATTGGATTGATGACTCTGTCTATAAGTACTTTATCGATAGTGTCGGCTGGTCTAGAGAGAGTAACCGTATATATCACACTGATATTGAGTATTCGATTAAAGCTCCACGAGGACATTTACCTGCCATTTTGATGTTTGAAAATGACTATTATGGTTTTGATACTGATAACTATTGTTTTTTCAATCAGTGTATTTTTAAAGATCTTATGGAGCGTCAATATTACAATAACATCCCTATTCCATCATGGCTAAAAAAATGGTTACCTATTTAATTCAGTTGAATAGGAATTAAGGCTAGGTGCATACCGCCTTCTCTACAACGTTGAAGAGCAAGTTAGAATTGTCAGTATCGAGCGCATAGCTGCGAAAAAGAGGAACAAGTACATATTTCAGGGAGAGGAGGGAGAACTATGATGCACTGGGATTATCGAGTGCTATTCGAGGATGGTAACTACACAATTTGCTCAGTGTATTATGATGAGCGCGGTGTGATTAGAGCCTGCTCCCAAAAATCTGTCGAGCCTTTTGGAGAATCCCTAGAAGAGCTTCAAGAAGAACTCAATCTTCTCCAAGCAGCTCTAAAAAAGAAAGTTCTCTTTGTCTCTGATTTACCAGCTCAACAGGTTTCTCCCAAGGGAAAGAAGGGAAAATCTTTACAAGAAGTTCGCCAGCAACTTGGTTTACAACCGAAAGTCGCTAAAGAGAGTTGCGCTAACGAGCGATAAGTTTAGACGCATTGATGAAATTACATCTAATCCCTGAATGGTTGCTCAATCGTGCGGAAAATGCCGCAGTTTACTTCTACAACCCCAAACTCAACTCAAAGACGCCTCCTGTAGTTTAGCTCATAGCTGTAGCGTAATAGTTGATGAAGAATGCGCTATCTGTTGGGTACTAATGTTTATGTAATGTATTGGAATGGTCGTTCAGCTTTAATACGCGATCGCTCATTAATAAATTTAGCTCTACTTCAACACGAGTATACAATCTAGAGAAGAGGGGCATATGCAATCATTGGTGTCAACTTAAGCCTAGACATAGCTGACTGGTTGGATTTCATAATCCGCCGTGGACTTAAGTCCACGGCTAATAGCTCAAGTCCACTCAAGTGGACTGAAGATTTTTGGGAAGATTGAGTCATCTTTAGATGACTTTGGCTATTAGCAAGGAACTTAAGTTCCTTGTGGGGC
>JAAHHL010000459.1 GCA_010672185.1 Caldora sp. SIO3E6
TTGGCAATTTGGTCTTCCACACCTGCAATTTCAGCAGTAACAATCAATACATCTTGGGGATGCTTCATCGTGTACTGCTCCAAGCGCCATCCAATAGCATCAGTCATAGAGAATTTGGCAATTGTTCATTTATTTTAGTTTAGGGCACATGTGGATGCTCAGATACCCAACGGAAAAATTCCGGTATCTTGAGGTAGTTACTGTAGGGTCGTATTGCATACACCCAATGTGATACATTTGAGCATCGTTAGTATTTTTGGTATTTTTACTTGATTAAAGATGATCTTGTAACTACACTGTAGGTATGAGCAAGCTTAGGTTTGAATGGGACGATCAGAAGGCTCAAAGCAATAAGAAAAAGCACGGCATCTCGTTTAATGAAGCACAAACTGTCTTTTACGATGAGAATGCCCGTCTAATCTACGACTCAGAACACTCCTTAGATGAGGAGCGCTATGTCCTTCTAGGCATGAGTGGCTCACTACGTCTACTAGCTGTGAGTCATACTTACCAAAAAGATGTTGAGTTTATCCGTCTCATTTCTGCTCGTAAAGCAACTAAGAGGGAGCGGCAACAGTACCGTAGTTTTTTCTCATGAAAGAAGAATACGATTTCTCGGAGTCAGTTAAAAATCCATATATTCAAAAGCTGAACCAAGAAATAACCATTCGATTGGATGAAGAAGTGATTACTTATTTTCAGGAGCTAGCGGAGGAAACTGATATTCCTTATCAAAGCCTGATTTATTTGTATTTACAAGATTGTGTGCGATCGCAGCGCAAGTTATCCTTGGAATGGTTGTCTAGTATCTAACATTTTGCTGAACTTCAATGGACTAGCGATCGCCATTTTGGATAATACGGCGAAAATCTGCTTAGCTCCTAGTTTTTACCTCCCATGATTCAAAAACTCCGCTGTCAAGGGAGCGGAGGAGCGGAGGAGCGGAGGAGCGGAGGAGCGGAGGAGCGGAGGAGCGGAGGAGCAGAGAAGCAGAAGAAGAAGAATACAATTTTCCTTAACCCTTGGGTATTTCCATATATAGGGTCTTTTTTAGCCCCCAAACACCATATATCTGAGATCTTGCACCTGATGTTGAAAACCGGATTTTGAGCAAAATTACAACGAATTCAATAGGGTTTCAGCTTCTCAAAATCCAGTTTTTTTGATTTTTTGAGCTTGGTGCAAGATCTGAGTATATGGTAGTTGACAAAATGCACCACCCTTTAACTTGTCACCAATGCCCAATGCCCAATGCCCAATGCCCAATGCCCAATTCCCAATTCCCAATTCTCAATTCTCAATTCTCAATTCCCAAAAGCTTTTCAATTGTTTGTAGACGATTGTCCCATACTTGCACTTGATAAGGTTTTTCTGCGCCATATTCCCGCATCCATTTCTGAAATCGCGAGCGAAATGAGGATAAAGCCGATTGTGCTTTGGATACATTTGATTTTGACGGTTCTTCTGCTATTGACTCAAGTAATACGGATAGCTCCTCAGCTTGTCGGCTCCACTGAGAGAAAGCCGGTTCCTGCATTTTGAGTTGATTATTTTCCAACAAAAAACACCATTCTCGCAATAATGTTTGATAGCGATTTGCTGCTGTTTTTAATGGCTGGCGGTAGGGCACTGGCTCAGGAGTAGTATCTTCTTCTGGCCCTTGAGTACGGCGGAAAATTTCGTGTAGATTATCATTAAGATTTTCTGCCGCGAACAGTGCATAGCCACCAACAGGCAAATCCCGCAGTAGTTGAATTTGGTCAACTGCTACGATATCTGGCAACTGCAACAGCCGAATTCCTGGCACAATTAAAGAGCGACTGCGGTCTGAAAAACTGACAACCGGTTGGGTTAGTTGTTGCAAGCTGTCAGTATCTAGGGCATAGGTCATGGGTACTATCAGGTCAAGGTAACCCTGTTCAGCCCAAGATTCCCAATGCTGTTGTATTTTATGTATACGCTCAGGGCGGGGTATAGCAAAGACAGCAGCGGAGAGAATCAAATCAGGATTTTTTTGGCGTAGCTTTTTGGAAGCTGATGCGACAAAACGATCTACTTGCTGGGTGCGAAAATCTGCCCACTCTCGCCACAAATTGTGATCGCTTAGTCTAAGCTTAGCTGGATCAACCCCAGTTTGTTGGTGAAATTGCTGACGCGCTACCATACTATAACCATAGGTCTGATTCATATTAGGGTCTTGAAAGGGGTAGCGAATATAGTCGAATTGAATCCCATCTACTTCATATTTACTGGCAATCTCTTCTAATAGGGAAATGAGGTAACGCTGCACTTCTGGATTTGCAGGGTCGAAAAAGGCTTTTTTGGTGTCTGGGTGAAAAGCACGTCCCTTCTGATCAAGATTTGCCCAATCTGGATTTGCTTCTAATACTGGTCCGAGGTAGTCTACTGGTTGTTTGAGCAAAAGATTGTGACGCTGATTCGCTGCTGCAAAGATCCAAACCCAAGCGTGCAGTTCCATTTGCCGCTCATGAGCCAACTTAACCGCTGCGGCTAGAGGGTCCCAACCGCGAACCAAAGGATTTTGTTCTGGAGCTACACTACTAGGATAAATTGGATAACTGGCATTGACTGTTTCAAAAAATACTGTATTAAAACCAGCTGCGGCTAGTTGATCGAAGAGTTTCGCTAAATCCTTCTCAGACCTAGCTCTGACAATAGTACCCCGGTCTAACCAAATTGCCCGAATTTCTGGCTGAGCTAGTTTCCGATCTAGAGGATAATTATCCCAAAGTAGCCGTTGTGTCTGGTTCCACTCTTGTCTTGCCTTAGAGAAATCTTTTTGAGCGATCGCATCGCGGAAGTTTTGCAAACCTCTTCTCGCTTGGACTAGGATTGGGTTGGTAGATTGAGGGCTGCTACTAACAGAACTAGACACTTCTTTCGTTGCCTCAGTAGACTGCTCTGCCAAAATTTTTTCTATAGTGGCGCTCAGAGAAAAATCTAAATCACCATTAGCAGCTTCAGCAGCTAGCAGAGCACTTTCAAAACGACCGATTAACCCTTCCAACTCCTGGATCATGGCAGTCACTTCTACTGCTGTCAAATCTACTTTTTGAGGGATTGACCTTTGAGCTGGAACCACTATGCTTTCTGCTTGAGCTCCAGCTTCTAGGAGTAGTAAACTTAGTGCCAGTAGACAAGAGATTTTGAGGCAGGAGACAGTTGACCCCTTAATTGTTCGTTCCTGGTTAACTGTTCGGTTATTTCTGCCGTGCTGCACTAGATTAAGTAACTTACCCATCAACATACCCAAACCCATATTTCAAAAACAATTCTTAATATAATACTTAAATCAGTATTAATACTTTCAAGAAACATTGACGCGGGGACGCGGGGACGCGGAGACGCGGAGACACCAAAGTTTTCATCCTACTCCTGCGGAGAACACTGCGCGAATGTTGTGAGGTGAGAGTTCATGGGAGTCTGACTTGAAAGTAGAGAGCAGTCAACTTTCAACAGTCAACAGTCAACAGTCAACAGTCAACTTTCATCACCTGGTGGTGAAATTTTTTCATCAAGACTGCCTTCTCACGCTTATTAGGTGTCAGTTTTTGGTATCCTTTTATTGAAACCTTTTAATTAATTGATTTTGTTAAGGGAGGCATCATGGCGAAGATAAAAATCACACAGAACACAATCTTTAAACAAAGCACAGCAGATTCAAGTTCTTTGCCAGAATCTCAGAGACTGAATGTTCCCTATGACACGACCTTTGAAGTAAGCTCATATCAAATAGTTAACGACCATTACTATTTGAATTTACCTGGAAACCTGGGAAATTATCGTTCTTGGTATGTATACGAAGGTCATGCCCAATTAGAGGAGAAATATAGTTCAGGCTATGTTGCTACTAAGAAAGATAACCTTCCTTTGCGTGCCAATCCAGGTAAACAGGAACCAATCAAGAAATCCCTATCTCCAGGCACTATAGTTGAAATTGATGAATCTGGTATCGTAACTGCAGACGGCGTGGACTGGTGTTATGGTGGTGAACCAGGAGCGAAAGAAGAAGATCGTGGCTGGATGGGTAGAGAGTACATCAGGTTACAAAAAAATGCACGACCTGGTTCTGTCGCAACCAACGGTAGCCCCCTTGCTGTGAGGTTTGAACCAAGCAATCTGTCAGAAAAACTTGCTGATCTGCCCAATGGAACTCCGGTTGAGGTTTGGGGGCAACCCATTGCTGGTCCTGGTTCTAGTAAGGGATGGCTCTTTGGTCATGCTACCCAAGGTTCACAGCAAAACCAATTTGGTTGGATGGCTTTAGATTTTCTCAATTCCCTTTAGTTTTCCCTCTGTTAAAGTGGTGGACTGACACAGCTACAATACTGAAATAGGTAGGTTGGGTGTAGCGATAGCGTAACCCAACATCGGAGTGTGCGGCGTTGGGTTTCACTCCGTTTCACCCAACCTACATTTTTAGCTGTGTCACAGCACTACAAATGTAGCGGATTTTATTTACCATTAATAATTATCAATTTTCAAAATAAAACCAGGCAACACATCTTCTCCTGAAAGAGTAGCAGGAAACTTAACCACTTCTACTTCTTTAGCCTGTCGGTATATCTCAACTGTTTGACCCTGAGGATTGATTAACCACCCCAACTGTAGTCCACTATCAAGATATTCCTGCATCTTTTCCTGTAGTGGCTTCAATCTATCACTCTCAGACCGCAGTTCAATCACAAAATCAGGACAGATTGGTGGAAACTTTGTCTGCTGCTCTTTTGTTAAACCATTCCAGCGCTCTAACTTCACCCATGCCGCGTCAGGAGAGCGATCGCCTCCATTAGGTAACTTAAACACTGTTGAAGAACTAAACACTACCCCAAAACCTGTGTGGCGATTCCAGATACCCAAGTCAATAATATAGTTTGCCTCTTGCCTGCCACTTTCACCACCAACTGGGGACATAATGATTAATTCTCCTTTGGGACTCCGTTCCATGGCAATATCTTTGTTCACCATGCATAGTTTATAGAACTGCTCATGGGTTAGTCCCTGGACTAAAGGCTCTAAGTTGAGGCTAATGGCAGTCATCGCGAGTGACCTTACGTATCCTTACATTACCATTCTAGACTAGGTAGTAGGTGGTAGGCTTGGTTCTTAGCTGTGAGCCGTTGATTTTTAACTTTGTACTTATCTGATGGGGGCTTCATGACAATTAAACGGGTGATTTTGATTGGACTGACGATTTTAGCGATCGCTAAAGTTATCCTTTCCTTAGTAGCCAGCTGGAATGAGCCTCAGATTCAAAGTCGCCTGGAACTATACCAAACCAATTTGTTCCTGAGTAGCACTGAGTGGCAAGGGGACAATACTGAGGATAGTCTCGATTTAACTGCTGCTCGGGATGCTATCATCGGTAATGAACCTTTCCCAAAAGCCCAGAAACAGTATCAGCAAGTCCGTGAATCAGCTCAGACAACTGAGTCTCAACTTATTGCCAAACTCCAAGAACTCTCTTCTGAGCAAGTAGTAACCTTAACTAATAACGAGACACCCGAAGCCATCGTTGAAGTAAATACCCATACTCCTGCTTCCCCTCAACAAAAGCAGTGGGAAAATTCCTTGGCTCAAGTGGAAAAGTTGATGGATGAGTTGGATTTGCAACTGGGTATTCTCCAAGTGCAGCAGGGGGAAATCAAGGCAGCGATCGCAACTTGGAATAATTTAGTCACATCGGCACAGATACCAAAAATCCCACCCATTTCTCATACCTCATCAGTACAAACTGCTCAGGTGTTAATTGCCCTTTGGGAAGAGCCAGTCCACTTATTACCCAATGCTGAAGCCCAAATTGAGCAAAACCTTGATGGTTGGTTTCGCGATCGCGCTTTGACTCGATTGTATCAATTGCAGCAACGCCCAGATCAGCTAGCATCTCTCCAAGCTCAAAAACAACAAAGAGCTGAGCAGGCAATATTGAAGTTAGGACTTATCTCTCTTATACCAGGAGTTGGGGGTCTATTAGGGGTAGGGTTAGTAATTTTCTTACTAGTCCAATGGTTACTTCAGGGTAAGCAATCACTGTTAACAACCAACGGCGGGGTTCCTTGGGAAACACCTTGGGATGGGGAAGTTATTTGGCAGGTGTTGATCTTTGGTTTT
>JAAHHL010000046.1 GCA_010672185.1 Caldora sp. SIO3E6
TAAATCCTTTACTTTGTCCCGTAGCTGTCTGCATCTTAGTCAACAAAGCATTAATCCCTGTCGCCGCCACTTCTGGAGGCTTACCCAGTGCAATAAACGCTGACGATAAAGCCGCTGCTTCTGAGCCCACTAATCCAAAAGTCTTGGCAGTACCACCAATTCTTTGAAGAGTATTGACAATCTCTGGAGCCTTAGCTGCCATATTATTGGAGAGATGATTAACAGCTCCCAGCAGGTTCTCAATCTCATCGATGCCCACTCCCATAATATTGGAAATCTTACCAATTGATTCCCCAGCCTGAGCCGCCGTAATATCAAAAGCGACACCAGCCTTAGCTGTGATTTCTGTGAAGCGCAGTAACTGTTTTTGAGGAATACCCATCTGAGCACCCGCTGCTGCTATTTGTTGTAAACCTGTAGCAGCGATGGGGATATCGCGAGACAGCTTGAGGATATTACCGGAAAACGACTTAACCACCTTATCAGATGCATTTATTACCTTATTTAAATCCGCCGTCGCCTCCTCAAAAGCCAAAGCTTCCTTCACCGCTACCCCTAACCCAGCAGTAATCGGAACCGCGATCGCCGCTCCTGCACCTACAGCAGTTCCACCGATACTACTCAGTTTACTAGAAAGAGCATTAGCTTTACTCTCTATCTGGTTAAATCCCGATAGAGCACCCTGAACATTGGCGTTAAATCTAATAGTCTCGGTAATTGCCATCTGATTAGGTGTTAGGTGTTAGGGATTGAAAGTAATGGGTAATGAGTGTAGAACTCATTCTAAATTCTACATTCTAAATTCTTAACTATTCCTTCTTCCTTCTTCCTTCAATAAGGCTATCCCTTGCTCTACCCAAAACTGAGTATCTTTCATCTTCCCTAATCCTCGTAAATCATTCAAGTTCCAGCCCAAATATTTCAGCAGAAACAGTAAATCTAGGGGACTGGGGAAAACATAAAATTTATCCAGTTCATTAGCGCTACTGCTCCCCCATAGCCTATCCCTTCTGGTTCAGTAAAATCTTTCTCCTCTATCGCCTTGCCGTCAATTAAAAACAGATTCTGTATTGCTTCCTTGTAAGCGATCGCTCCTTGTCCAGCCTGCTGCACAAACTTGATATAATAATCTCCAGAATTGGGCTTTTCTGTATACCTGTGTCCCATTACAGAAAAATCAGAAGTCTCCGAAAAAGGTAAATCATCATGGCAAGTAACCTCTGCATCAAAACTTGCGATCGCAGACTGTAACCTACCCTTCTCCCTGAACTTCAATTCCCCAAACTGTTCATCAGACAGTCCATAGGCTTCATACATCAACCACTCAATTGCTATTGAGGGACTTTGGGCAGTAATCCTTCTCTGATACTCAAAATAAACGTTAGCAGCTAACGACTTTTGAACAAAAACCTTGCCACCTACCTGAACAACAGTTTGCTCTCTCTGTAGGGGCGAATGGCAATTCGCCCCTACCTTATCCTGAATTTCTATAGCAGTATTTCTGCCATTCCCTTTCTTACTCATCACTCATCACTTATTACTTCTTACTTATCAACTCCAAGCATTAACTCCATTCACTTCCCACTTCTTAGCCTGTGGTTCAAAGTAGAAGGTATTAGCTCCTAATTCATGCCCAAAACCCCACACCGTCATCTGTAACTCCATTTCAGCTTTCTCATTGGGAGTCAAGGAAGAATGGAAGGCATATTTTTTAATCTGCCCTTTGAGAGTATACTTGATAGTTGCTGTGGTATTACTGTAGCGATCGAGGGCTTTTCCTGTAATTTGAACAGTAATAGAATTACTACCCCCTCCAGTAATCATAGTTTGTTTGAGCATCAGATCTATCTCCTCACTAATACCCTTTAAAGTCATTGAAGCTTCCATTGCTTCAAATCCCAGTAGTCTTTGTTGATTCCCCGCCTCCCCAATCCTAGAATCGGATTCAACCAATCTCATTATTTCAGGCAGAGTCAGTTCAGCAACCATCCCCTTGGCATCAGCTGGATTACCCTGGTAGTCCAGAAACTTGATCTCAGTACTCTCGTCAGGACGGTACTCAAAGATTGATGGCATTTACCCTCCTACTTTAATTGAAATTTTAACAGTGGCTCTAATCAGTTCAATAGGCAACCACGGGGCAAATTCAATTGCATAGTCAAGTATTCCAGCATCAAAATTACTCAGAGACTCGTTAAACACCACTTGATAACCACTCTTGATTGCACCCTTGCTAGCTTCTTCTGCCAGACAATTGATAAACGACTCCCTGAGTAAGCTAGCAGTAGCCAAGTTGGACTCTTGGGAAAGGAATTTGTGCGATCCGAAGGCTAGCGTAGCTAATCGCATCTCAACTAATCGGGTAATCTCATCCCTGGCTCTAACAGCATTGATGAAAGTGAGGACATCTGTCAATCCTTCTGAGTAGCTACTATTCCTGCCTCCCCAGACAACATACTCCCCGTCAAAATCACGGTTAACTGTTAGTACTCCCACATCGTTGAGTTTCTCATTATCGGATGTTTCGGAAGAATAACTGAGGGACATGGCAACATCTGTCCCATTGACCCCTCTTAATGACTGGTTAAGGGGAGATTGTCCATAGTTGCCAAGATTAGCTAATATCCCTGCCAGATGTAAACTGACTTCCTCCAATTTAGTAGGATCATCAGTATTTTTCAGATGGGGGAAACAGGCAACGATACGATTATCCTTGATTCCCACCCCATCGTCGGCATCTCTAGCAGTAAGAGCATCAGTAACAGAAGTAGCAGCGGTAAAGTTAACTAATGCGATCGCACGAATATTATCTACCAATGCCTTCAATCCAGCAACGATATCGACACTATTAAATGATGGACAGACTACTACTTGAGGAGCCACCCCCAGCTGAGTAATGGAGTTAGCCAGTAAGGGGATAGCTGCCAATACCCCTGCTTCATCTGCTGTTGCCCCTTTGATGACAACCAGGTTACCACAGCCATAACGCTGTAATAGAGCAACTGCTTGGGGTAAAGTATCAGTAGCTCCCCCCGATCCTAATATGGCTGTTGCCTCATCAGCAGTTCTAATCCGAGTAGGAGTACTTGCAGCAAGAGTCCCCGTGGTACAGGTTCCCACTACAGCAATCTCCAATTGCGCCTTCAGGGGAATTGTTGTAGATGTCGTCTGCTTGACGATTACCCCCGTATTAGTCGGCATTTACTACCTCCTCTTGAGCTTCTGGTTCCTCTATTTCCTCTGCATAACCACTAGCAATCGCATTCTGGAAATACTCGGTTTCTGGTACTGTCGCCTCCACTCCTTTACCCAGGACAATTGTCTCACCTTTCCAAGGAATCCTGACAACAACATCTGCTAACCATCGAATTCTCACGCTCATCCCCCTGACCAATTATCGGTCGCACATCCTTTTTCATGATAGGATTTGGCGTGATTATTACCTACAAGGAATACGAAATGGGATTTCATGCAGACCCAAACTTGAACGATATTCTTGAATCTATGGGTTTGGTTCCTGAACCTGATAGCATTTTACATTTTACTGAAAACGGTCAATGGGTTTATAAAAAATATAGAGAAAGACTCGAAACAGGTAGAACTTATTATCTGTCTCCTTCTGGTAATGATTCCAATGATGGCAGTCAGGCTAATCCTTGGAAATCTCTTCAGTTTGCCCTGGATTGGGTAGACCATAATCTAGACCAAGCTGGATTTTCAGTGGTTTTACAATTAGCCGATGGAATTTATGATGAGAGGATTTACACCATACCCGATACTAAAAAAATAACAATCAAAGGCAATACATCCAATAATAAAGCAGTAAGATTAAGGTCTTCTGCTGATCAAATAAACTATATCTTTACCGTTAGGGAAAACTCTAGCCTAACTGTTCAATCTTTATATTTTGAATCTGTCAACAATAAGGGAGGTATCCTAGTATCAGATGGTAGTCATTTACTCGTATTAGATTGCGTTATCGGAACTTTTACTTCCACTTCTGTGTATGCTGTTGATGGTGGTAGTTTAATTGATTCTAGAGGAATCAAAGTAGCAGCCAATAACAAAAGTATAAATTGTTTTTTATCCGGCTATGGGGCACAGATAAGGTTTTACAATTCAATTGCTTTTGAATCAGGAGTTGCCAACACTCATGTTTTTTATGCCCAGCGTCTAGGCATGATTAATATATATGGGAATATAACAGGAAGTCCATCGGGACGCGCAACAGCTTCTACAAGTTCCTTCATAGAAGGCAAGACCAAACTACCTGCATCAATTACTCAAAATGTAGGTACAGGAGGACAGATAATTTAACGAATTTCCATCACTTCCAACTTAGTATTAGTACCATCAACTGCGATCGCAACATAACGATCGCTAGAGACGGGGGAAAAAGGAAAATCTACAACCTTGCCAGGACGTATAACTGCTCCTAAAATCTTGCCATCTGATGTGCCGATATTTTTAATACTAATATAACGAGCTCCAGCAGCAATATCAGTAGCAGTTGTTATTTCATTAATAGTAGGTGTTAAAGTAGTTGTGGTGGTGGCATTACCTCCCAAGGAACCTAAAGATAATTCAATATCCGCTAAACCCTCAATCAGGTGACACCTATCATTATCAATATTTTGGTATTTTGCCTCTTTCAAAGACTCTATTTTTGACCTCAACCTTTCTCTTAAAGCTTTAATTTCCTCTTCCCATCCCAATCCTGCCACTAGTTCACCTCTACTTTTTGCTGCAAGATATCTGTTGTCACCTTGGTTACTAAAGGCATTGGTTCAATTTCATCACTGGGTACAAGCTGAGTAGTGAATTGAAAGCTTATCTCCTTGTACCATTGCCCCATATTGGGAGCAAAAAGCCTACCTGATACCAATCTCAGGGGGGAGATTGAGGGGGGTGGTAGACGAAACCCAGGTAAAATTCTTAAGATTTGTTGCTCTGCCCATTCCAAAGCAGCTTTAAATTTCTCAGGATCATCAGTGCGACGCTTTTGGAAATATAAACGCACCACCAGCGTAACCGTAATCTCCTGTACTGAATCGCTGGTATCACCGAGGGAGGCGCTATATTCAGGGAACAGCCAATCAATACTCTCAAACTGCTCCTTACCAAACTTCCCCGCCTCGTTGGGGAGAGCAGCAACCGGGATATTATTCAATCCATCTCTGATTGGAGCCAGTCGAGTTGCGATCGCTTCGTTCCAGGCATCAAAGTCCACTTCTCTTTCTTTGGATAGCTCAAATCATAGTATCACTTTCTTCTAATCCACACCCTAATCAGTTTCCTCAACTTCTGCTCTCGCTTATCATTCATCCCCAATATGCGACGCTGAGGCATTTTCCTAGTCCCCTGTTGATGAAAAATAGCATAAGGCACATCTACCCCTATCAAAACACTCCTAGCATCTGCGATCGCAACCACAGAATTTCTCATCTTCCCAGTGCGGGTCAAAATACTATCAGGATATCCCAGCCTCTGCTTCTGGGCTAGGGTCGAGGGAGCCAAAGCTGCCCATCTCACCCCATCAGGATCAGTCTCAGTAGCAAACTGGCGCTCAGTCTCTTGCTCCATGTAATTTCCCCATCCCCTGAGGGGAGGTTCTAAGTTCCGAACACGAGACTTGTAGTGCTTAAGTATCGCCTTAATTTGGCGTCCATCCAATTCAATCGAAATCATCTTAAATTTAGAATTGTTTTTCCTCATTCAAGAATCAAGATTCTTGATTCTTGATTCTTGATTATTCATTACCCCGCACTTCCTCTCCTAATTCTATAGTCCACCTCAAGGGTACAATTATCCCCCAGTATTTTCCGCAGTATTGGTGATAAGGATGATTGAGCCACAGACTTAACAGTTGCCTTGCAGGGTCTATCGTTGAGCATCCCAGTTCCTACATCCCCTGGTTTGATATCAGTAGGCAGCTGGTAGTTCTCAAAATCCCCATCAACTGCCACCACTTTGCATTCATACATCTCTGAGAGTTCAGATGCCATCTCAGTTTGTTGGAGTCCCCTATTATTCCCTGCCTTTTTGATCTTAAAAGTCACCGCAATCTCTTTGCCTGTACTGACTTGATTGCCAAAACGGTCTATTGTTGTTGTGTCGCCAACAGCAGTAAAGGTAAATGTGGCGTGATTCCATAGGTTGGGATCAGCAAATGGTGTAGGCATCTTATTAGGTATAAAGAAGACAGGAGGCAGGAGGCAGGAGTTAGGAGTTAGAAGAATAACACTGTTTGAGGATAATCCATACTCATTACTCATTACTCATTACTCATTATTTCTGTCCTGTGACCTATTATCGGTCGCAAATTTGGTTTTTCTCCAGATTTATACTGTAGCTACTTCTGTCATTATTTATCCCTCAGCGGAACCCTACAAGCATCCTCCCTAGGAGCCCTAAATTCCACCGTACATTGACAATTTGTCCTACATTCACACTTTTGTGTGGGTAGAATTAATTCAGATAAAGGAACCCATCCCATAGCTGCATAAACAGGACAGTGACGGCAATGCTCAGCTTTACCTAGTATCCGTCGAGCCTCCCCCAATCCCTTATCTTTGGCGATCGCGGCTTTGGTTCCCCAAAATGTTACCTTCCCCGACTCCCCAAACATCCTGAGGCGGTTGGTGAGTTGAGCACTTGATACCCTACCCTCTGCAATATCAGCGGCTAAGTAAGATAGTCCAAATCGCTCACCTGTTAGGGGGTCTTTTCCTGAAGAGTATTGCTGCTTGAGGTTACGAGCCACCAAGAGGAATTTGTTAGGGGTCAAATCTGACTGCTTGTCTAACCCCCTAATCATTTCAGCCAGATGAATATGCTTAATTGTTTGAGCTGCTTGGCGTTGCAGTTGTTCTAAGTCTATTTTTCCCTCTGAGTAACTTGACGCCAGCTTGACTAAAGCCTGTTTTTCTTCATTAGCATAACGTTCAGCCTGAGTTCGTACCGCCTCAATAGAAGCAAAAGTTTTGCGATCACGATATTTCCACCGACGAGATCGCACATCGTAATATAGCTCTGGAAGTTGATCAACTTTGAGACTATTCATAATGCCCACCACAGCCTTCTCCCCAATGAAGACATTTTTCTTTCATTTCGTGGAACTGGCATCTCGACCCCTAATTTTATCAGTAAAATTGTTGAAGATATTCGATTTGCCCACCTTACAATGCTAGATGAAAAGGGAGAGAATAGTTAATGAGCCCCACCTCCTCAGAACCATGACCGAATCCAATCACCTAGAATCCATAGACCAACGACTGGCAGCACTATTGGAAATAGCAGAGCGCCAGAATCAGAATATTGAAGCCCTGATAGCTGGTGTAGGGCAGTCACTTGAGGGTATTGCAGAACTCAAGATATTAGTGGAACAGCAAGCTCAAATAGCTGAACGGCAAGCCCAAACTGCTGAACGGCAAGCAGCTAGTATCGAGCGACAATCACTCACGATTGATAGGCAGTCATTGTCCATTGACCGACTATCAATGATGCTAGAGAGGGTTTTGAGCCAAACCTAAGCGGTTTGGATGCAACTTGGTATAACACCTAACACTTTTAATTTTCAAGAATCTTGAATCTTGAATCTTGGTTCTTGATTCTTGCTAAACTGAGTTAGCAGTGCTTCGATATAGACCCTTTGAAGATAATCCATACTCATTACTCATTACTCCTTCCTGACTTAATATGACCCGTAAGTTAGCAGTCTTCAACATGAAAGGTGGAGTAGGCAAATCCACAACCGCCTACAATCTCAGTGTTGGGTTAGCCAAATTTCATGAAAAGCGAGTTTTGCTGATAGATATTGACCCACAGGGTAATTCTGGAGCAGCGCTGGGAGTGCCCATTTGGGAGCTAGATACACAACTCAAACACGCTTTACAGCGCCAAGCTCCGATTGAAAAGGCTTGCCTAACCACATCCCATAATGTTGATGTCGTACCTTCCAATATCTTGCTAGCAGAAGAAGAAATTCCTATTTCTGGTTTCCCTGGTCGAGAACTGCTATTGCGTAAAGCTCTAGATCCGGTAGTCGATCAGTATGATTTCATTATTATCGACTGTCCCCCCAATATTGGGGTGTTTTCCATTAATGCCCTGATGGCAAGTGACGAGGTAATCATTCCTGTAGATATGAGCTACCTAGGACTGCTGGGAATTAAAGCCATTGAACGAGCCTTAACCTTAGTGCGGGAAGCCCTTGACCACCCCGTCAAAATTAAGGGTGTGTTAGCGACTCGTTTTGATCGTCGCAATAACCTCAGTAAGGAGGTTTTGAAGTCCCTGCGAGAACACTTTGGCTCCCAGATGTTTTCCACCATCATCCCTGAAGCCGTGAAGTTACGGGAAGCACCGAGCCACGGTCAATCTATCTTTGACTATGACTCAAATGGAGCAGGAGCAAAGGCTTACCGCCAGTTAGTTGAGGAGTTAATTAGATGAATAAAAAAAAGAGTTCCTTGGGTAGCAATCCTCTAGCCCAAGGGATTTTTAGTAAGACAGATGACTCTACCAATCAAGAATCAAGAATCAAGAATCAAGAATCAAGAATCAAGAATCAAGAATCAAGATTCTTGAATGACTCAGAGAAAGAAAAGGTCAACTTGCGGCTACCCATAGAGCTAAACGACTGGCTGGATGAGCTACTCAAGCAGGGTAAACGCAAGCATGGTCAAAAGATTGCTAAGGAAATCTGGGTGCAAGCAGCCCTGGAGCTTCTTAAATCCGCACCAGTAGATTGGCTTGATATTGATTCGGAGGAAGCCCTACGCTCAACTCTCTCTCAACTTGAATCAAGTTTCAAGAATCAAGAATAGCTACCAGAGTTTACAGAATTTTATAGGTGAAAAGAACTTGGGTAGCGATCAGCTTCGCTGGTGCCGCAGGCAATCGCACTGTCTGGTTGCCTCAAAAGTTCAAAATGCCCTGGATATTGTCCAGAATCTCATCAAGTTCAATATCGAAATGAGTCTTGAGGAACTCCATTAATCCAGTCCCCCGCTTGAGAATTGTGGGTAAGGCATCCATAGCGTTTTCTGCCATTTCTCGCAAGTCAGAGTTATTGCGCTCTACTCCTAACTTACCGATAGTATCTAAATGCTTCAGTGCCTTCTTTTTATCCTTCTCACTCAAGCCAGAATCTTGAGATGCGATCGCAGCTTGTAGCTGTTTGAGTAAATCGGCTAAGGTTGGAGCCTCTGGGGACTCTGATTCAGTGAGTTGATTAATCGTATTAGTGACCGTACCACTAATATCACCACCAGCCACACCAGTTAGGTTTTCCCCAGCTACAGCAGTGCTTTCACCACCAGCCACACCGCTAATTTTGCTACCAGTTACACCGCTAATGTAGTAATTACCTTGAACGTAATCACCCTCAATCCGCTCATTGTAATTACCACCACCAGTGTTGATTTTGCGATCGCCAGTCATATTTATATCTCCTTTGAGGAGTTTTTCACAGTCATCTGCACAAGTTTTAGATTCTCATAAATGGTAACGGTGTTAGGATGCTCTTGCCCTAGAACTTGTTGAGCAATTTCCAAAGCTTGCTGGTAGAGAGATTCAGCTTGGTCGTAATGTCCTTGCTCTTGATAAAGTCCTGCCAAGTTGTTCAAGGCAGTTGCAAAATCAGGATGCTCTTCTCCCAACAGCCGTTTTCTCATTTCCAAAGCTTGCTGGTAGAGAGATTCAGCTTGGTCGTAATGTCCTTGCTCTTGATAAAGTCCTGCCAAGCTGTTCAAGGTAGTTGCGACGTCAGGATGTTCTTCTCCCAACAGCCGTTTTCTCACTTCTAAAGCTTGTTGGTAAAGAGGTTTAGCTTCTGCGTACTGCCCCTGTGAGTAGTAGAGTAGTGCCAGGTTGTTTAAGCTAGTTGCGACATCGGGATGTTCTTCTCCTAACAAACGTTTTGTCATTTTCAAAGCTTGCTGATACAACGGTTCAGCTTCTACGTAACGTCCTTGCTCTTGGTAAAGTCTTGCCAAGTTGTTCAAGGTGGTTGCAACACTGGGATGTTCTTCTCCTAGCAAGCGTTTGTATATTACCAAAGCTTTTTGGTAAAGGGGTTTCGCCTTGGCGTAGTCTCCCTGTGATCTATAGAGTCCTGCCAAGTTGTTCAAGGTGGTTGCAACATTGGGATGTTCTTCTCCTAGCAAGCGTTTGTATATTACCAAAGCTTTTTGGTAAAGGGATTTCGCTTTGGCGTAGTCTCCCTGTGATCTATAGAGTCCTGCCAAGCTGTTCAAGGTAGTTGCAAAATCAGGATGCTCTTCTCCCAACAGCCGTTTTCTCATTTCTAAAGCTTGCTGGTAGAGAGATTCAGCTTGGTCATATTGTCCCTGTGAGTAGTAGAGTAGCCCCAGGTTGTTTAAGCCAGTCGCAACATCGGGATGTTCTTCTCCCAACAGCCGTTTTCTCACTTCTAAAGCTTGTTGATAAAGAGGTTTAGCT
Source organism: Caldora sp. SIO3E6 (assembly GCA_010672185.1). GTDB lineage: Bacteria > Cyanobacteriota > Cyanobacteriia > Cyanobacteriales > Coleofasciculaceae > Caldora. The sequence goes on from JAAHHL010000046.1 coordinate 10,465, forward strand.
TTTGCGTATTGTCCCTGTGAGTAGTAGAGTAGCCCCAGGTTGTTTAAGCCAGTCGCAACATCAGGATGTTCTTCCCCAGGCAAGCGTTTGTATATTTCTAAGGCTTGCAGATAAAGGGGTTCAGCTGGGTCGTAACGTCCTTGTTCCTGGTAGAGTAATGCAAGGTTATTAAGACTGCTAGCAACATCAAGATGTTCTTCTCCCAAACGCTGCCTAGTGGTGGATAAACATTTCTCATACCAAGGTTCTGCTAATGCATAAAAACCCTGACCTTGATAAAACCTGGCGAGTCCAACAAAAGCCCAAATTAAATCTTCATCACGCATTGCAGCTGTTAGATTTTGTGCTGCCTCTGCCAAATGAGGAATAGCATCTTGCGCTAATTCAATATTCTTGCGAGTGATAGTTTCAGAAATTTCCTTAGCAACAGCTGCCATTTCTGTTGCAAAAGCTTGCTTTAGATCATCTATTAATGCTGATTTCTCTAATTTGACCTGTAGAAATTCCTTTATCAGGGGATGAATTTTATAACTACGTTCTTTTTCTTTTAGTCGCTCAATTAAATTACACTTGTAAAGTTGTTTTTTTGCGTTCTTAACATCTGCTTTACTCCAATTCAATCTTTGGCAAGCAGATTCTACCAATTTCCAAGGAATAACATCTGGTGCAAACAAACTTAACAACTCAGCAACATCCTGTGTCATTTTGTCAAGTTCTTGCCAACTTAATTCAAATGCTTCTTTTAATCCAAGCTGTACGGTCGTGAAGGTTTTTTCTGGATGGTTAAGTGACTCATTATCCAGTCGCTGCGCTTCAAGGTTCTCTAGTACTTCTGCTAATGACAAATCAGGGTCATTTGCTATATATCGTCCGAGTAATGTTAAACCTAAGGGCAAACAACCTAGCCACTCACATAGCTTTCGCGCTACTTCTGCTTCGTTTTGTACTCGCGCTTTACCTAGATGTTTACTTAAAACTACCATAGCATCTTCTGGTGAAAGCTGATCTATCAATATTTCTGAAATCATGCTGTCAATATTTCTGGATCGTGTGGTTATTAAGACCCGGAAACGCTGCTCTGTTGGTAAAACTTCAAAGACACTTTGAAAATCAGTAACATCATCAATGATGATCAGTACAAGTCCATTGCTTGGTTGCCAATTTATCCAACACCAGTTTACTTGTCGATTTAAACTTAAATTTTGAGGAACTACTAAGTTCATATATACTTGAAAAAACTGTCGTAGTTGTACTAGTAAATTACTTTGCCTCGCATTCAACCAACAAATACCGCCGGGATAATCATCTGAATATTGTGCTGCATATTGTATTGCAATTTCAGTTTTTCCAATTCCTCCTATGCCAGTAATAGCATGAAGTGTGAATCTATTGCCTTTTTGTAAAATTTTATGTATTGTTGCAAGTTCCTCTTCTCTTCCAACAAAATTTATAGCCGGGATGCGCGGAATATGTCGGGGAGAAGGAGTCTGCCTCTGTTCTTTCAAATAATCATTTTCAATAAATTTTTGCGAAATTGTATCACGTAGCAAACGAACACATACAATTCCCGATTCTTCTTTACAGGTAAGGCTATCTTCTCCATTTTCTTCTATGTAGCGTTTAAAAACCGAAAAACCTCGACCCACTCCTTCATATACTAGTAAATTTGTTAAATACAAAGCAATAGCTGCGTCAGTTGGTTCAGAGACACTGAGTGAACTTTCAAGACGCTTTTCCCATGAGCTATCATATGGAAAATAGCCTGGATTATATACTTCAACCGCTTCTTTTGTAACAGCCACCTTGACAATACTATTTGCGTCATAACTTCTATGTGTAATAGCGTTAGAAATCATTTCACGCACAACCGAAATATTAATTTCAGCTACATCGTGTCTTGCACCATCTTTTTCTATGTATGATTTTCTTACTATATTATTTTCTTCTACTTTTTGAACAAGTTGTTTAACTTGATAACTTAATGGTCCGTAAACATCTTCTCTTTCAAAATGAGGAGCGCCAGGATTGCCGACAACAAATACTGACCTAGCTTGTGGGTACACCATGTGTGGTGTTCTGTGAAAACAAAGAACAGCTGATTTATGTAGAAAATTTTTCCCATTATGTAAAATTGGTGAATAAAGAACTAATTTACTTAAAACTTCCTGTAAGCTTTGATTGTCAAAAAAACCAGGCTCCACCTTATTGGAGTATTCTTTCAGTAGGCTCTGGTCTAAATCATCAATAGTTGCGTTTAAGCAAGGATGATAACTTGGTGCATTCTGTTCATATAAAATTCTTAGATCATCAGATGACTTAACAAAATAAGTATTTTGAAAAATATCCCTATAATTTTCAGCTCCTTGTTTCGTAGTTGTTTTAGTAATATTTTTAGTTATCCAGATATCCTTATCCGCTTTACTGATTTGAAAAACAGGAGTTTGTAAATATGATGAAAATTCATCTTCTCTTGAAAGTTTATTGTGAATATATGTGACAATATCAGTAACACTAATTAGTCCGTTATCCGTAGGTGTGCCATCTAATCCAGTTTTGATACCTCTACATAACAAACTTGTAAAAACGCTATGCGATCCATCTTTTAATTCGTAACTATGCTGTGTTTTTTTTGAAGAAGCTATGATGGCTATTCCTTGTGGAATATCATCTTCCTCGACAATTATTGAATTACCATCACTTTTAGTACCAATAGCTGCACCACTATGACAAGTATCTAAAATTAAAATTGCACGACTAACACCGTTAGTTTCTAACTCAGTGAGTAAATTCCTAAACGGATAAAACTTTTTTTCGCCAAACTTCAAACAATAATTATTTCTGATAACTTCACCGTGGCCAGAAAAGTATAAAATTAACTGGGTAGATGAATTCCAGTATTCCAATACTGAAAAAATGGCTGATTCCAGCTCTTCTCTACTGCTACACTCGTGAATTAGCTTGGATTGTTTAGGGTGACACATCCCTAAACTTGGGTCTGTCAAAATGTCAAAAATTGTATTTGCATCTCTTTGAGAAGCTTGTAATTCTTCTCCTGTTAAAGCAGCTACGACAAAAGCAATTCTTTTGGTTTCATTTGAGTTGTCAACCATTAATATTACTTTTTATATATTTGAATTTCAATGTCTTGAGTAGTAGCTTGTGGCAATGAAGAAATCATTTTTATAATTCTATCTACTTCTTCTCTATTCACATTATCGAGAGTGTATACCCCAGCTTCTGAATAAATTGATAATGCGTATTGTGGACGTTGAGATTGCCAATACTGGGCAGCGCTAATAGCAGTTTGAGCTCCTGCTAAAGCTAAACCAACAATTGTTAAACCGACGGTTAATCCACTATCTTTTACTCCTGGATAAGGTTTTTGTTTCTCTTGTGTAATAGAAACACCACACTCTTCTGAAATTAAATCAGCAAGTGTAATCAAGTCGCTGGAGGTTTCTTGATTTGTTTCTCCTTCAAATGTAATGCGTATGTTCATTCAGTGTATCTCCCTGAGTTGTATGAGTAATTGCATCTGAGTCACTAGAGCCTCATTAACTTTCATCTGGGCTACCCTTCCATCGGGGGTATCGTTTGGTGGAACACGATGCACCACCTTAACTACTCCACCAGAGGCGCACATTCCGGAAAAATAGGGAGTATTGGTTGCAATTCTAGCTAAAATCATTGCATACAGACAGCCCCTCAACAATCAAAATATGATAGGAGGGGTGAGGAAGTGAAGCGGAGAGCGGTGAAGAATTTGGGGTTTTGAGTCAGGAGATGGGAGCAAATTCGCCTGCATCCTAAGGGGACACCTCACAAGTCCAATCAATCTACTTGTTCTAGGTGAAATAAGCGATCGCACCTCTGCTCCTAGTCTCCAAGCAGGCATTGTAATCTGCTGCTCCTCCTTCATTTCCCACACTACACTCTATTCCTTACCTCCCTTGCCCTGAGTGGATGAGGAGGTGCTTCCTCTGTTTCTCCTAAATTCGGCAACCACAGACTGATTTGAAGCTTCCTCATAAAGCCCACGCCTAAGAATTTCCGCTGCTAGAGAGCTTTTTGTTAGTCCAGTTGCTTCTGACATCTCAGTCAAAAGCTTATCTGTTTCATCACTGATTGTGACGCTAATTTGTGCCATACACATAGAACTTACTTTCAATACCCCTATTATCAATGTGATTTCAATTTCATTGAAAGGTGTCTTTACCTTTTCTAGACAGGCATAAAGTGCGTTCTCACTGAATATAGCTTGACATCTCATTGAGAATAACCTTATATTAAGGCTATCAATTAAAAGGAGAGGCGAAGCATGAGATTTGACTCAAGTTACTCAAGCTTTGTGACTACGCTTGCCTATAAAGAAGGGCGTTCCCGCCGCGAAAAGCTGGTAGCACTCCGAGCCATGCCCCGTCCTGGTGACTTAGTTACCTGTATTGTCGCCGGGGCAACTGATTATTTTGAAGTCCTGTTTATTGAACATTCTTCTCGCTTCAATGAAGAGCGGTCAGCATTTGAGGCGGGTGGAGTTTGTATCCATGCAAAGCAAATCACAGAGGATCAAAGAAGTGCGAAACTGAAATAGAATTTATAATTTAGAATGTTGGCGTAGCCTCTCGTAGAGAAGAAAAAACAATTCTACATTCTTCATTTTTCCACTGATTTTTCATATTTGACAATCAGTGGAATTGCATCCCTCCAACCTGTTGAAGGCTTAGTAATCCCGTACTCAGCCGCTATTTTGCTGATAGCTGCATACCCCTGTGATTCGTACAGCTGCTCAAGCTCCACAGTTCGCCCATAGGCAGTCTCAGGTTCATCCCTAAAGACAATGGCTCCCTTATCCAAGTAGTACTGTAAGCCATCAAACTGTCTCAACTTTTGAACCTGAGAATCCGATAACTCATTCAGCCCCTTCCTCAGTTCAATGCGCCAAAATTGTTGATCCACATAGCCACTAATATAATGGATATTGGACATCTCTCCAATTTTTTTTGGGTTAAATTCGACTATCATTTTAAAATTGCTAATTGCTAATTGCTAATTGAAAATAGGAGTCAGGATTCAGGATAGATTGATTTTCATTCATAGTGGTGAAAAAATATTTTATTGGACTGCCTTCTGCCTTCTGCCTTCTAAATTCTAAATTCTAAATTCATCATACTTTCACCGGGATATCAATATACCGGCAATCGGTAGGATAATCAAAGATTGCAGGAGTGATACAAGAAAACATTGGATAAATTCTTCTTAATCCATCTGTCCGAATATATTCTTCGGGAGCTAGCATTGCCACCTGCTCCTCAATGTGGCGATTAATGATATCAGGCTCCTTAGGATAGAGCATGATGCGGTCTTTCCCAACCCCTGGTCTAGTTATCCCAGAACTGTCTATTTGGGCAGCTTCTAGTTCTTTGATCTTAGTAATCATCAAATCAGGATAAAGCTGCTCCAACCTTTCTTTAACACTAATAGTTCCTAGAGAATTTTCCAAACTTACTATTAGATGGTGAGGGTCTTTTGGCAGTAGTAAATCTGTAGGGTAGTCGGTAACAAAGTTATCTGTGAGACTCTCGATAACGTCTACAAAAAAATCCAAACACTGCTGATAGGTTGAAGTGTAGATGTTAAATGCACTGTTATCTGTAGCAACTAGCCCATTGACCAAAAAGCCAGGGAAGTTGAGGTTAGGAACACCTAAGGCTGTGAATTTATTAGTTCGTTGAGCGATCGCTTTTCTCGCTACCGCCATCCGTCGCTGAAACCGATCCAGATTGAATGCATGGTAATGCTGAGCATTGTAAGCCCTTTCTTCCTGCAAACTCAAGGGGAACCCAGATGCAACCATGTAGATTGGGTATCTATCCTCATCTAGGGAGATATCCACCACTGGAATATTGGTAGCAGCATCAGATACCAAGTCTGCATCCCCAAATTCGTTGATCTTTTCATAGGCGATTTCCTTCATGCCTGGAGCAAGATCAACCATCGTTGGGATTAAGTCCCCATTCTCAAAGTACATGGTTCGGTATCTCGGTTCTAATACCTTCTCCATGCGTTGAGTAAGGTCTTCATACAAAAAAGCAGGCATCAGTCCTCATTCTCCATTCTTGATTCTTGATTCTTGATTCTTGATTTCTTAAATCATTCTCAATTCCAAAATTCCCACTCCCATTTCCCCAGCTACTGGAGCAGGTGCAGCCTTAAGGAAAGTAGCATTAGGAATTGCGATCGCATTTGCAGTATCCGCATCCTTCCTGAAACATCCTGCAATCCCTGTTGTTCCAGGCGTTGCTGTGTGCCTTAAAAATACAGGACTGCCACGGCTTACATCAGAATCAATAAATACAGCTATTCCAAGAGCACGACGACAGATGGAAACCTCCCTATCCTTGGGATAACCAACCCATCCCGTCGCATCATCCAGGGTGTAGCCGCTGCGTTTCTCAAAGGTGTTAGTGCGGTAGGTAATCCCCTCAAACTTCCCATTAGCATCAGCTGGTAAAATCACCTTCCCCGTCGCACCTTCCCCAGTACCAGCAACCACACCTAAACCAAACGGCAGAATTACGCCTGTGCCGTTAGTGAATGTCCAAATTTGAGCATCATCGAGGGTAACTAGTTCCCCTGGCTCATAGGACTTTTCAATAATCAGGTCATAATTAGTTACTGGCATTGCGTCTACTCCTTAAATATGCTCCTTCGTAATTAGCTACCACTTTGGAGCGTTGTCTAGGTTCTACCCCATCTGTCCTCTGGTTGTTTTTCTTGGTTAAAAATCGGTCTGTTTTTCTCGGACTTCTACCTTTGACTCCTTCCCAAAGACCATCAATATAGCTATCACTCTTCCCATCTATGTCCAGCTTAGGATCGATCAGTGCGATCAGCTTCGCTGGTGCCGTAGGCAATCGCAGCGGCTTTAATTTGTGATGGGGTTAGTTTACTATCAATCTCAAGTTTGTCAGACCCAACTACCGGAATAACTTGGTTCCAGGCATCAAATCTAGCTTGTACTGCTGCCTCTATCTCCTCAGAACCATCACCCTGACTCTCAGCTGCATCCAGCCTTCCCTGTAATTGGTCTTTTTCCGTTTGCAGCTCCCCAATCTTCCCCTCTGCTCCCTCTAAATCTTTAGTGAGACTGTCAATTCGAGTTTGTAAGGCTGTAATCGCATCCTTTACATCATCAGCCACATCCTTTAAAATTCGCTGATCCTTCTCATCAATCCTTACTATTAGATCACTCACATTCAGCTTCTCCTCTTTACTATCGTTATTAAGCAAGAAATACAGAGGTTCTACTACGGCGTCTCCTGTATCAAATCTTAGGGTTAAATTTTGTCCTCCTCTACCCTGTCCTGGTAGGAGTGGTGCTGCTATATGATCATATAGCCATCTGATTTGCTCAAAAACCCCATCATCTCGCTCTCTCAAATCCTTCAACAAATAGCTAGAGCTAGCTTCTGGAGTTTTCCCTTCTGCCAGCAAGCGATCGATAATTTCCACCCCTCGGTAATCATCAATGATAGCTTCAGCAATCAGTTTGCCATCCTCCCTGCCAACTGTTCCCAGCAAATGTCCAACCTTTAAACCATCGCGGTTGAGATTATAGCGGCGACTCTTGGGGTGGGTAAGAATAATCGGCAAACCAACGACTGAACGCACCGACTCATCATTGAGTAAGCCTTCTTCAGTAACAACCTCTACTCGCTTTTGAACCTTACCATTCTCACCTGGAGAAAGATACGTCAAAGGAACACCCACCTCCCCTAGGGTGATGTGAGTCCAGTATCTGCCATCAGCCTTCTTCTCCCACGGCAAAGGGGTGTATTTGTCTAAGCGTAGTAAACTCATCCCTTTAAGCTATCACAACTCAATGAGTGATGAGTAATGAGTCCGGAGCACTCTTCCCAAAACAGCAAAGAGAATTTATGTGGAACTGGCATCCTGCCAGTCCAGTTACTCCCTGATTAATTAATTGCAATCGGAACAACTTTTTGCTAACATTACTAACAATAGGAAAGGTGTGCGCATATAAACTATTCCCCCACCTTCAACCCTCACCACTCATTCCCCATTCTTGGAGCACACACCGCCCCCCGTCCTCCAAGTTCTAAATTCTTCATTGGGTAACAGTTTGCTCCCTAGCTTAGAGTGTTGATTTTGGGATAATGTTGCAAATCTCAGTTGGAAGCCATCATGCGAAGGTCTCCGAGGCTCTTTTCTATGCCATTCTCAAGATCGTCGAGCCCCTCTCGGAGCTTCCCAATTTCTGCTTTCACTGTCTCGATAAGGGAGGCAACGGCATTGCTGCGATTGACACTTCGCCATATCATGACGGGCAGTACGACTACGATCATGGGTAGTAGTACAGCACCTATCGTTGCACTTCCTATAGTTCCTATAGCAGAACTAGCTGAGCTCAAGACACCAAGAGTAGCAACAGCAGTCTCCCCTAGAGTTTCAAAGCTATACGTCGAATATTTGCTATCTCCGAAGCGTAAGCGTTGATTTCCTGGACTGTTCTCCATCATTTCTGATATCTGCCCATAGACGTACATCGTTCGTCTGATTTCCTCTAGAACGAGTCGCTTGATCGCTTCGTCATCCCAAGATTTGCCCAAGTTTTCTTTAATAGTATCTAGACTGTCCCCAGCATCTGCCTGTTTCTGGATTTGCTCGATCTGACTTTTTTCCCACTCGTCAAGATAGTTTTCAACAACTCGGCGGCAGCGCTGGGGGAGCCTAGCAACGATCGTGTCCCAAAAATTATCGTAGATTTGGGCTTCAATTTCTTCTTTGCCGAAAGCATTGATTGTCACACCTCGCCTGCCTTTCCGCCCTAAATAGAAGGTTCGTGTCACCAGGTGCAGCCTTAGACTATGTGACAAAAGTCAACCCCTTTTTGGGGTTTGATTTATAAGTAATACAAATAATAACTTTGCCTAGTTTGTCTCCTTTTAGGC
>JAAHHL010000460.1 GCA_010672185.1 Caldora sp. SIO3E6
CATTGCCAATTGATGCTTTCGAGACGTTCTACTTTCTCTCTTTGCAGGCGGCGTTACCCTACCTGATTAACAGTAAAAAGAGCCAGCGACAGAAGCATTCTCTTGCTCCTCTGCTCCTCCGCTCCTCTGCTCCTCCGCTCCTCCGCTCCCCAGCTTCAAGCGCTTTTCACCTTAAGTTGACACCAATGCACGTCGGTGCGCCCCTACATTATTTTTGCGTAATTCTTGCTTAATCTACAGATAATTAAGATATAGCCAAGAATTTGCTCAACTGCTGGTGGAGGATTTTTGCTGTGCGATCGCGTTCCAACCATCTCGGTTTGATTACTGCTACTCTACTACTGTCACTGACTTCTCCCTTACAACTGCCAGGAAGGATTCTGGGAATCTCAGGTGCAATGGCAACTAGTGATCAAAAGCTGCCTACAGAACAGTTAGAATTTGCTGGTAGTATTCCCCTTCTACCCATACTTTCTTCCACAGACTTGCGAGAAGAGTTAGAGAAGCTGCAACAAGTTTTAGCTACTCAAAGAGAAAATGGAAATCGCCTTGGAGAGTCAGATACTCTGAACAAAATGGGGGTAATTTACGTTCTGCTAGAAGAGTATTACCAAGCACTGGAGTTACATCAACAAGCACTAGAGATTTATCAAGAACTTGACGAACACCAGAGCGAAGCAGAAACTCTTGGGTATATTGGTAATGCATACTTTCAAGCAGGTGAGTATCGTAAGGTAGAAGATTTATTTCGTCAAAAACTGGAGAGTATTAGACGGATTAGTGCCCAAGGGATTGAACTGTTCATTTTTGATGTTATGCATCGTTATCTCAAAAATGAATGGAGACTCCAAGCTGGTTTCTACTCATCAAAAACCAAGGTAGAGCGTTTTCGTAAAAGAGATTTGTCATGGCAAGAAATTTTGGAAATAAGTGAACTCAATTTATTTATCAACAGAAAAATTGGTGATAGCTACAATGAAGCAATTGCTCTGCATAGTATAGGCTGGGCATATCGGAACTTTGGTGATTACCAACAGTCCCTTGATTTTTATCAGCAAGCTTTGGATATTGCAACAGAGATAAACGAACAACACTTTTCAGCTTTTTTGTTGATCGAAATTGGTCTACTGTATATTGATTTGGCAAAATATGAGGACGCTTTGAAGCCTCTTAAGCAATCACTGGTAATTTTAGAAAACGATTCGGCTACTGGACCTGCTGATTTGAAACACTTTGCTCTCAACCAAATTGGATTAGTTTATAAAAACCAGGAACAGTATGAAAAAGCTTTGCAGATTTTTCATCAAGCTTTAGACGTTGCTCACTCATCTAAAGAAGACATTTGGGATCTGCATAATATTCTCAACAATTGCGGAGACGTTTATTTCCAAATTGGTCAGTATCATCAAGCCCTGGAATGGTATCAAGAAGCTAAAAAACATAGTGATATTTTGGGTGACCCTGGTGCTAATGGCTTTATACTCAATAATATTGCCTCAGCCTATACCAAAATGGGTGACTATACCCGTGCGTTGAAATCTTATCGCCAAGCACTTGCACTTTTTAAAGAACTCAAAGCTCTTCCAGGAGAAAGAACTACCTTAAGTAATATTGGTACTCTTCTAGAAAAACAGGAGCAACCAGAACTCGCCATTGTCTTTTATAAAGAAGCTGTTAATATCACAGAAGCTATCCGACAAAAGTTAAACACACTAACTATTGAAGAACAAAAAGCTTATACCGAAACCGTAGCAGATACCTATCGCCGTTTAGCAGACTTATTACTTTCCCAAGGACGTATCCTCGAAGCACAACAAGTATTAGAACTTCTGAAAGTCCAAGAATTACGCAACTTCACCAAAGATACTCGCGCTGGAGGGGAAGAAACTACTGGTATTGCCACCAACCCTACCGAAGCAGAAATCTTATCAACCCACAGCAGCTTAATTGCTCTGGGAAGGAAAATTGAGCAGTGTCAGCAATGTGAACAACGTAGTCAACTACTAGATCAACGGGAGGTGATTAGCAAAGAATTTGAGGAAAATGTGCGATCGCTTGAACAGATTATCCGCGATCGCCTCGAAAAAGATCAAGCTTTCTTAGATCCCAGTAACCTCGGAGGTAATGCAGAAGCCATTGTCTCTGCTCAACCTGGCACTGTGCTAATTTATCCCTTAGTCCTAGAAGACAAACTCTGGATTTTATGGGCAGCAGAAGGTGGTATTACTAAGAGTATCGAAGTTCCCCAAGTTGGACTCAAGGAACTCAGTAAAACCGTTGTCAAGTTCCGCCAACTCCTACAAAACCCCAACTCTGACCTTGCCGAACTCCAAGCAACTGGGAAAGTACTCTACGATTGGCTGATTCCCGAATCTCTACAACAGGAACTCAAGGAAAATCAAATGCAAAACCTGGTCTTTTCGCTAGACCATGTTACCCGCTATATTCCTATGAGTGCAGTTTTTGATGGAGAAAACTACCTGATTGAGAACTATAATATCTCTACTATCGTTTCAGCTAATTTAACCAGAATCAGCGATCGCTTACTACCAGGAACCGATAACACCTCAGTGCTAGCCTTGGGACTCTCGGAAGCTCAATCTGGTTTCAATCCCTTACCTAATGTACCAGCTGAAATCGATGCGATCGTCCGCCAATCTGCTAATGACCATCAAGGAATCTATCCTGGGTTGGAAATACTTAACCAAGCCTTTAACTACAAAGCTTTAAGGGATAACTTAGCAACTCATCAGATTCTCCATATCGCTACCCACGGAGAGTTTGTCTCCAACAATGCCTATGCTTCCTACTTGTTACTAGGGGATGGGCAACAGTTACCGATTCGAGATATCCAAAACTTACGGGATTTGGGAAAAATCCATTTGGTGGTACTATCAGCTTGTGAGACAGCATTGGGAGATACAGGACAAGATGGCACTGAAATTGCTGGACTCAGTTACTATTTTCTGAGCGGGGGAGCCAAGGCGGTAATGGCATCCCTGTGGCAAGTGAATGACGGTAGTACCAGTCTGCTGATGCAGCACTTCTACAACAATTTAGCTCAGGGAACCGCGACTAAGCCAATAACCAAAGCTCAGGCTCTGCGCCAAGCTCAGTTGAGTCTGCTACGGGGTGAAGATGTAACTACAACAAATACTGAGCAACGGGCAAATATTGGAGTTGAAGTTCAACCTGGTGCTTCGATTAATCCTACAGCAGCTAACTTTGCTCACCCCTATCACTGGGCTCCATTTATCCTAATTGGAAATGGACTGTAAGAAAATTGGGAATTGTTAAGTAGGTAGGCATAATTTAATCTACTGGCAATTGTTTCATGTAACTCAATAACCAATTTGCTGCTGTAGCCCTACGAGTTTGCCTAGGGCCAAATTCTCCGATTTTGTATCCTTTGAAACCTAACTGCTCTTTCAACAGTTGTTTGTTTTCTTTGGGAATAGAGCGAGTCAGTTTTACCGTTGGAGGGCGGTTTTCGATAAAATTTGGCGGTTCAGGATATGCTTCCTGCCATTCTGGAGCAACCTGTGAGTTATCCCACTGCTGAGTTGCTGTGTCATAGCGATAACCCAAACAATGCCAGACTAGCTGATTTACTGTATCATCATCAATTTCTTCTTTGATAATTGCCCACATGGTATCGGTATTCAAGGGTGGTAGCTCAGACATAATTAGTTTTTATCGCGTTTCTCATTGGGTGATTGTACTTTCGTTATTGGTTTTTGGGAATGGGGAAGGGGTAATGGGGAATTGGGAATTGGGAATGGGGAATTGGGAATTGGGAATTGAGAATTGAGAATGGAACAGGCAATAGGAGAGAGTTTACCTAATACCTACCACCTACCACCTACCACCTAACACCTAATACCTACCACCTACCACCTACCACCTAATACCTAGCAAAATCTTGCTATCCTAGAAGAAGTTTCCCGACTAGTGCAGCGGGCATGGAAATAAGTAACCAGTTTGAGATCGATAGAATCCTTATTCTATAAGCATTCTTAATTCTTAATTCTTAATTCCGCGCAGCGGCACTAGAATGTCCGTCCACGGATCACCTTAGCAGCAGTGACTACAGGAGTCTCAATGACTGAAAAATCCACCCGCATCTGTATTCTTGGTGGAGGCTTTGGAGGTCTCTACACCGCTTTGCGCCTGAGCCAGCTGCCTTGGGAAAAGCCACAACAGCCGGAAGTTATCCTGGTTGATCACAACGATAGATTTCTCTTTCTACCTCTACTATACGAACTACTGACCGGTGAACTACAAACTTGGGAAATCGCCCCACCTTTTGAAGAATTATTGGCAAACACAGGGGTGCGCTTTACTCAAGCTACTGTAGCGGGAATTGAGATAGACGAACAACAGGTACAGCTACAAGAAGGAGCGGGATTTTCCTACGATCGCCTGGTGTTGTCTCTGGGAGGAGTAACGCCCCTGGATATGGTACCAGGAGCCGTTGAGTACGCTCTCCCATTCCGCACTATCACTGACACCTATCGCTTGGAGGAACGGCTGCGGATTTTGGAAGAGTCCAACACAGATAAAATCCGGGTGGCAGTTGTCGGTGGCGGTTACAGTGGAGTTGAGTTGGCTTGTAAGCTAGCAGAAAGGTTAGGAGCAAGGGGAAGGTTGCGATTGATTGAACGGGGTGATGAGATTCTCAAGACATCCCCTGAGTTTAATCGAGAGGCGGCACAAAAAGCTTTGAATGAACGCCAGGTTTGGCTTGATTTGGATACAGAAATTGAATCTATTGAAGCGGGCCAAATTTCTCTATTGTATAAGGGACAGTCGGATACTATCCCTGTAGATTTGGTACTGTGGACAGTAGGTACAGCTGTTTCACCCATCGTGCGATCGCTTCCCCTCAAACAAAACCACCGGGGACAATTGACCACACTCCCCACCCTACAGGTACTTGATCATCCCGAAATCTTTGCTCTGGGGGACTTAGCAGATTGTAAAGATGCCAACGAGCAGCAAATGCCCAGTACAGCTCAAGTCGCTTACCAACAGGCAGACTATGCCGCTTGGAATATCTGGGCTTCTCTGACTGGACGTCCTTTGCTTCCCTTCCGCTACCAGAACTTAGGGGAGATGATGACCTTGGGTATCAATAATGCTACCCTGACTGGTTTGGGAGTTAAGCTGGATGGACCCTTAGCTCATATTGCGCGGCGTCTTGCCTATCTCTACCGTATGCCTACTTTAGATCATCAGCTGAAAGTTGGCTTAAACTGGATTGCTCAACCTTTAGTGGAGTTACTGACTGATTGATCTCTGCTATATTATCTGGTTTTATCAATGGATAATGGATAATTGGTTAATTTGGTATCATGACCTCTGACGCTCGTTTCAGGCTAGCGCCTCAGCTTCGCCTAATGCTACCACTAACGCTATCATTTATGAATTAACAAGGGGCTTAAGCCCCTTGTTTTCAAAGAGAGGTAATTATCCATTATCCATTGTTCATTATCAATTATTGAATATGACCGTTGCTGAGTACGTTACAACCTTTGCCAATCGGCAAGTAAAAGATTTTGACCCTCAAACTGGTATCAGTAATCCAGCTGCTACTGCCTACGCTCTAAGAGTTGATTATGATGAAGAGGAAAATATTACCCACAAGCTTAACCGATTACTGCAAGATACCCAAGTAGCTGAAATTGAAGCTTTAGTCTTCGGAATGTGGAACAGTAACGTTGCCACTGATGGGGACTCCAGAATCTTAGTAAATGCCTTGGTTGAGGCAAAAGAGCAACTTTCTAGTCTCAAAGCTCTATTTATCGGTGATATAGTCTATGAGGAATCAGAGATTTCCTGGATTGAACAGAGTAATATTAGCCCCGTTTTAGAAGCTTATCCTCAACTGGAAGTACTTCAAGTTCGTGGTGGTTCCGGTTTACAATTTACTCCTGTAAGACACTACCAATTAAAGAAGCTCATTATCCAGACAGGTGGACTCAGTAGTAAAACCATCAGCCAAATTTGGGCACTGCATCTACCAGCACTAGAACATCTGGAGTTGTGGTTAGGCTCTGACAATTATGGTGGAGACTCTGGTGTTTACACTCTCAGACCATTACTTGATATCCAGCTATTCTGT
>JAAHHL010000461.1 GCA_010672185.1 Caldora sp. SIO3E6
CGTCGGTGGAGGGCGCACGTCGGTGGAGGGCGCACGTCGGTGGAGGGCGCACGTCGGTGGAGGGCGCACGTCGGTGGAGGGCGCACGTCGGTGGAGGGCGCACGTCGGTGGAGGGCGCACGTCGGTGGAGGGCGCACGTCGGTGCGCCCCTACAGAGATTCTGGTAATGTGATCTCAAACAGATGGGCAAAGCGACGCATCCTTTCTAGGGTGACGGTAACCGGCTCATCTAACTCACAGGCAGCAACTACTACTCTTGCTGGGTGAATTTCTCCTTTGAGTAAAGGGTATCTTCCATCTAATTTTTCTGATAAAGCCATCAGATTCTGGTTATCGGCAATAAATTCATTTAACGCTGTCAGATCCTCATCTATTTCTGGTATTTCTAAGCCGAGAAATTCAAATCGCTGCAAACGCTGGATTACTTGCTCTATGGTGTCTTTAAGTTTTGCCGCTGCTAGAATTATATGTGCTGGGGCTAGATGCTTGCTGGGATAAACTGCTTCTCCATCTAGCTTTTCCGATAGTAAGGTAACATCCTCTGAAGTTATTGTGATTTTTTCTAATAAAGCTAGATCTACCTCTGGTACAATCGGTTCTAGTTCCTTAAGATTCTGGAGTCGGTTAAAGGTTTGAGCTACAGTTTCATGTAGCCTTGTGGCAGCAAAGACTAGGGCAGCAGCCAAGTTCCAATCAGGTTTTGGATGACCGATGGCATCTAGGAAAGGTTTATAGGCATCTAACTCTTCGGAAGATATGTTCAGGTTTTCCCAAGATTCAATATCGATTTTTGGTAAGTCGATACCTAAAGGGACAAATCTCTCTACTCGCTTCCAGGTTGCAGAGATTGGTTCACTCAATTTCTTCGCTGCCTGCACTAGGTGAGAAAGAGAGAGTTTATTATCTTCTTGTTCAGGATAAGGGTATTTTCCATCTAACTCTGAAGAGAAAATCACTACATCCTCAGGAGTTGCCATCAGGTTAACTAAAGATTTTGGACTTGCCTCTGGTATTGCTAAACCTAGTAAGGTAAACTTCCGATATCTGGCAAGGGTCTGAGCAATAGGTTCATTGATTCGCGCTGAAGCCAAAACCAGCTGAGCAATAGGTATATATTTCTTGTCCCAAGGCTCTTTTTCTTCTCTGTCTGTTTTTTCAGCAAAGGCAATTAAGTCTTCCTCTGTAACAAGAAGATTATCCGAAATATTTTGGTCAACTGAGGTACATTCTAGTCCTAAAGTGGCAAATCTTTGTAGTTGCTGTAGAATTTCACGAATAGGCTGGTTTAAATACCAAGCAGCAAAAATGATTTGGGCAGGAAAAATAGTACCATCAGAACGTACAATAGGAGCAAGATTTTTTTCACGCCCTAGGTTTCTATTAAAAATAGCAGCATCAATAGGATCTAATACTGGACAAAATTCAGGCTGCATAGATGGGGGTATGCTCTCCAAGCAGGCATCTGATAGTTTTAACAACCCATAACGTCCCCACAAAGCAGTGCGATAAGGGATAATCCACCACGGTATGCGTATTACAATATTACTGCCAAAATGCAATAACCATCTATCCATGTCAAAACAGCCAACCTGGAGAACAGAAATCTCTACATTTCTTAAGCCTATTTCTCCCAATTTGAGCTGTGGTCTTTGTTCTAGGATAGACTGAACTATATGAAGACCTACATTAGGGTGTTTTTTGGAAAATTTCCACAACCAAGAGAGAGTTAACAATTCCCACTCCTGTAACACTTCAACACCTTGAACCAATAAGTCTTGAATATATTGTCTGTCACATTCCACAATTTCCTTGCGGTCTACGGTTAACTTAGGATAGTAATCTTGGCGTAGATTGACTACTACCCCAGATTGTTTTTCTTCAGTGCGTAAGCCATCTGAGAGAATACATCCTTCATTAATATGATATTCATCTGCTACCCACCAAAGATTATCCCCTGCAGGGAGACAGCGATGGCAAGGAAGTTCAGGATGCTTTAACTGATTGACTTCCCAAATTTCCCTTCTGGCTCCCTGTCGTACTTCTGTAGGAAATTCAGCAATCCACAGCAATTGTCGCAGGATTTCGATACAAGAAATGCGCTGCCCCTCGTGATGGGTGCGGTTAAGATAAAGACGTACTCTGGTTCCCGAATCGGAGCCCATACCCAAAGGCTGCACTCGAAACAAACCACTACTGCCGGGAATTCGCACTAGTAGCTTCTCCCCTGGTTTACCCTGATGATCCAGGCGACAAGTTTCTACCTCAATTTCGTCTGCTAGCATAAAATAACTCAGTACCCCTACACCAAACTGACTGTTGGGATAGAGTTTGATCGGAGGGTCACATTTGAGCCATGCCGCTTGTTCTTCAATAAATTCTGGTAAATCCGCAAAACGTCTTCCCGCACGAGCAAAGCATTTGGACAGATGTTCCATATCCATGCCAATGCCATTGTCTTGACATTCGATATATTCTCGTCCATTCTGATCCTTCTCCTGGCGAAAGATAATTTCTCCCTGCCATTGTGCTGAATTCTGATAACGAAATATTCTCCCCGTCTCCCATTCTCCCCATCCCCGCGTCTCCGCGTCTCCGTGTCTCCCCGTCTCTACCTCTCTCCATCTCCGCGTCTCCGCGTCTCCGTGTCTCCACGTTTCCCCATCCCCCCGTCTCAAATACTCCAGCCTTGCTTCTCGATAACGACAGGCATCTAAAGCATTTTGATAAAGTTCTCGAATCGCTAATCCCGGATCACCATAGAGTTGCTCTCCCATCAGCAATTCCCGAATCTCATCATGAGCCAACTGGAAATTGATATGAGGTTTTTGATAAACTAGGCCACTGTTATCCCTAGCTGCAATAATCCCATCAGACATTAAATGCTTGGGAAAACCCGCTAAGGCTTCCATTTCTCCTCGTCGTTCCCCAATTCGTCTTAAAATTTGACTGAGAAATTCATCCGCTTGTTGAACATGATCCTTTAAAGCCACATCAATTGCCGGGTGATAACAAGTAGCTGTGAGATTGCGTCCTACACCCACAGGATTCCAACGAGTTTGATTAGAATTAACTAGGGCTTGCTGAATAAGTAACAAGTAACAAGTAACAAGTAATAAGTAAGAATGAATGCAGCATTTATCCGCTGTTTTGGGCATCTGCATCCCCCAAGGTTACCCGGGTTGATGCCAGGTTTTTAAGCTAAGAGATGCAATTTCTTGGGATTTTTTGACTTGCTGCATGATTGAAAGCCTTCTCTGGTATGGCTTCCACACTTATTCAGCAGACCCTAATTACCTTTCTCAATTTCCCAGAGTCGTAACTGTAGAATGGGGTCTAGTTTCACGTTGTCTAATTCTTGTTTAGCGAAGGCATATTCTTTGGGTTGCCAGAGGGGAACTACGGGAACCTCTTCAGCTAGTAGGGTTTGTATTTCTGCAAAAATCTCTTGTCGGGTTTGTGGATCTTGTTCTGTTCGCTGCTGTTCGATCAATTCATTCATGCGCTCACTATAGTAAAATGACCCCTGACTTTGGCTGGCTCCTTCTTCACAGCCGTTGGCTTCTGAGCCTTTGGTACAACTAACTAAAGGATGAATAAAGTTGTCGGCGTCGGAAAAGTCGGGATACCAATCTACTAGAGCACTCTGATATACTCCCTGACTTATTTGCTTCCAATAACTACTTGAATCCACGGTTTGGGGTTCGATTACCACTAGTCCTTCTAGTTGTTGTGCCGCATATTCTTTTAAGGTACTAGCCACTTGCTCCCTTGTCGCTGAACCTGAGGGATACCAGATTTCAAAGGTTAAGGGTTTGTCTGGAGTAAATCCCGCTTCGGTGAGTAGTTCTTTGGCTTTGCTGATATTACCGTCACCATAGGTAGTTTCAAAAGTTGGCACTGAGAATTCAAAACCACTGGGAATGATACTATAGGCTGGTGCGGCTTGACTTCTGAGAACCCGCTCGTTGATTAGTTTGCGATCGATTAAGGCTGCGATCGCTTGTCTGGTTTCTGGCTGATCAAAAGGTGCTAATTTGGTATTGAGTACCATATAGCTGACATTATTGCTTGGAGCTTCGATTACTTGCCAACCTCCGGAAGCTGCTTTATCTTTCAAGCTCAAAATCTGGTCTGGATCAAAGGTTTGATAGGCAATATCTACAGCACCAGTAGTGAAGGAGTTGAACAAATTGGGGGAATTGGTGAGGATTTGAAAATCAAGTCCCTGATTCGGGGGTTTTTCGCCCCAATAATCAGCAAACACATCTAACTTGATAGAGTTAGCCCCAAATTCGGTTAATTTATAAGGACCAGTTCCCACAAATTGCTTCGGCTGGAATTTACCGCTACCAATTTCATAAGCTTCCGGGGAGACAGCACACATTCCGGAAAAGGCTAACAGTGAGGGGAAGGGAGCAAAGGCATTTTTGAGTTTGATTGTTAGTTCATACTCCCCAGATGCCTCTACTGAATCTACTACATCTACCAGTAAGGAGGAAGGTTTACCGCCGTTTTGGATAAACCGATTGAGGGAAAAAGCCATTGCTTCCCCATTGAAGGGAGTTCCATCATGAAATACCACTCCCTCCCGTAGGGGAATAGTATAGGTGATACCATCCTCGCTGACTTGAGGTAATTCCGTTGCCAGTTGGGGTACTAATTCTGTGCTACCGGATTGGTAAGTATAGAGGCGATCGCATAGACTGTTGAGGATGTTACTTGCTGATAACTCATAAGCATCAGCAGGGTCAAGGGTTCTGGGTTTGAGGGTTGTACCTACCACTAGCCTACCACTATCAGCATTGTTGGAGCTGGGAGAGCCACCTCCTTGGGGAGGGCCACCGCAACTAATAACCAGTAAACAGCAACATACAGATAATGCCAGGTATTTGCCGACTGACCAACAGCGCTTAGGAGATAGGGGAGACCAGTTGATGCCGCTCATAAAAGGTGTTAGGTGTTAGAGGTTAGTGCTCTATCTTCCCACAATCCCTGGCGATCGCTAAACTTTCAAGAAACACTCTGGCTAATGGCTAATGGCTAATGGCTAATGGTTAATGGCTAATTGCTAATTGCTAATTGCTAATTGCTTTCAAGTAAGAAGGCAGGAGTTCAAAGGGAAGTAATAAATTTTGTAGGTTGGGTTAGCGATAGCGTAACCCAACTCTTGAATGCTTCCACTGGAACTGATGCCAGTCTCGATAAACACACTCCGTCCCAAGGGGGTTGGGCGTAGCATTTGGATAGGTATACTTGGGTCTAGAGCGCTTAAATTATCGCTCAAATGCTACGCCCCTACTGCTCGACTTTCCCAATTCCCAATTCCCAATTCCCAATTCCCAATTCTCAATTCCCAATTCTCAATTCTCAATTCTCAATTCTTCTTCTTCACTTCCTCCTCATCAACCCTGGGCTCAGCTGTTTCCAACTGTTGGAGATGAAATTTGTTGACTGTGATAATGAAATTTTCGATGGATAATTTCAATTTTTTGCGGCGATCCTCATCACTTGCTTCCACTGCAAAAGCACGGTAGGGTTGAGTTACTCCCAAGATAAACTTCTCTTGCTCTGCTTCCAATTTTTCCACTACCCGATTGGCATTAACCCAACGCTCTTGAAAGGGGAATGAAGTTGACACACTGGTAACCACTGCAGCTATAGCAGGAAAAATTACAGGTAGCCATTTTATAGAAGGCATATCCACTTGTTTATCTACTAAGACTAGGATTGGTGTAAGACCAGATAAAATGATGGTTGAAAGTTGGAAAATATAGTATAAGTTCCTGGATGTTTTACGAACCCTCATGTAATCTTGAATCAAATTCTGACAATATTCCAGAGCTTGTTCCCGGGATTCGCTGAACCCATCAGGTAAACCATCAGGGGAATCTTTTTTAGGCAGTAAGTTGGCATAAAGCGCAGCTTTGCGTTGAAGATCAAAGTCAGCGCTCTTTCTCAAATCAGCAAATTGACGACTGAGGAGAAACAGAAAAATTAGTCCAGCAAGCAATCCGGCATCATAGATGAGAAAACGATTGTAGGCTCCAGGAATAAGAAATGTTACAATCGCAAAAAAAATTAAAGCCGCCACACCTAACGATTGCAGCGCCTTCAGCAGGAGA
>JAAHHL010000462.1 GCA_010672185.1 Caldora sp. SIO3E6
TACTGAAAATTGAGGGGAAATGACGCTTGGGCGATCTCACCCAAAAGCTGTTGAGTTCGAGGAGACCAAAACTTGCTCACATCAGGACTAATATACCAAAAACTCCAACAGCACAACACTACTAAAATTAAAACTATTCTGAAATTAATCCACCGGCGCAAGATGACACTACTAATGTCAATCAAACCGTTTAATAACACCAAGGTATAGAAAAATGTCCAAAGTTGTTCGTAACGCAGAGATTGTAGACTTAGTAGCATCTCATAGCCTAACCCACCTGCTCCCACTAATCCCAGTACAGTAGCTGAGCGAACAGAACATTCAAAGCGATAGAGACTGTAGGATAGGAGATGAGAAAAGGCTTGCGGAATCAGACTGTAAACAAAAGCTGTTAAGGGTGACACACCGCTACTGAGTAATGCCATCAAAGCATCTCGAGGCGTTTCATCCAGAATTTCCGAGAAGATTTTAGCGACAATTGCTCCGTAGGGAATAGCAATAGCCATAATCGCCACCAAAGGATCTAAACCCCAGATACTGACAAAAAAAATTCCCCAGATCATCTCATGAATAGCTCTGGGAAAAGCCAGCAGTCCCCGAATGAAGAGCCAGATGGGTTGCCGCAAAGTCCAGTGAGGCCAAACTGTCAACCACCAGATTTCCGAGGTGACAACTCCTGCTACCACCCCAAGCAAAATACTCAGGCAAGTGCCGCAAGCAGCATAAGCTAAAGTCGTGAGGGTTGCTTTCAGAGTCAGGTGCAGAAACTCAGGACTTAGTTCAGGGTGCCAACTCCCCCGCACAAACCGCAATAGTTGGGGAAATCCTCCTGGATTGACCAAATCTGGCTCTAAGATACCTGCTTGAACTGCCGCCATCCCAATAATAATGGTAAAACCCAGTCCCCACAGCCAGCGGCGATTCAGTAATAAGTAATAAGTAATAAGTAACAAGTAATAAGTAATAAGTAATAAGTAACAAGTAATAAGTAATAAGTAATAAGTAACAAGTAATAAGTAAGAATGACTAATGACCAATGACCAATGACCAATGACCAATGACTAATAACTAATGACCAATGACCAACTTAACTATTGGTCTGTGCAACAAAATTAGCAAAACTTAACTCATTAATCCGATTCCACCCAGAGACTTCTTCTCGGAACTTCTGCCACTGTTGATAAATCTCTTTAAAGCTAGCATTCTTGCTGGCATTTTCTTCAAACAGTTCCACCGTTGCTTTTTGAGCAGCTGTCATAATTTCCTGGCTGTAAGCTGCTAGTTTGGTTCCACCGTCTACTAGTTCCTTAAGAGCCTTACCATTTAAAGCATCGTACTTAGCCAACATATTGATATTAGCTTCAAAAGCTGCGGTCTTGAAGATTTCCTGATATGCTTGCGGTAGCTGACTCCAAGCTTGTTGATTCACCAAAACATCCACAGTCGGTCCTGGCTCCCACCAACCGGGATAGTAGTAGAAGTTTGCCGCTTTATTCAAGCCCAACTTTTGGTCATCATAAGGACCAACCCATTCCGCTGCATCAATGGCTCCCCGTTCTAAAGCTAAAAAGATTTCGTTCCCTGGTAGCACCTGCACATTCACACCAAGACTGTCCATAACTTTACCACCTAACCCAGGAATCCGCATTTTCAAGCCTTGGAGATCTGCGAGTGATTTAATTTCCCGTTTGAACCATCCTCCCATTTGTGCTCCTGTATTACCCGCAGGGAAGTTAATAACGCCGAAGTCGGAGTAAATTTTCTGGATCGCTTCTAAACCACCGCCATGATACAACCAAGCATTCTGCTGTTGAGCATTGAGCCCAAAGGGTACACTGGTAGAAAAAGCTAAGGCAGGATTCTTGCCAATGTAATAATAGCTAGCAGTGTGACCGCATTCTACTGTTCCTGCCTGAACCGCATCCAAAACCTGAGTTCCTGGTACGATTTCACCAGCAGCAAAAGGCTTAATCGTAAAACGTCCACCAGTCATGTCACTAACTCGTTGACAAACGGTTTCTGCTCCCCCAAAAATGGTATCTAAGGATTGAGGCCAACTAGTAGCCATCTTCCACCTCAAAGTTGGCAAATCCGTAGTTGAGGCAGTTTGAGTGTTGCTGGTTCCACTACACCCAACTAAGGCAGCTGTAGTTGCTGCACCAAGAGCAGTATGGTTGAGAAACTTGCGACGCTTCATAGTTATATCAAGTTTGGATAATCACTGATGATACAACTTCAATGCACCAAATAGATGAAAACAGAATCTAAGGCTAGTGTGGGTTGCCTATTTGATTGTAAGTAATTAAGCGAACTTGATATTACTAATCAACTCGAGAGCAGTGGTATCACTTTATCACCTCATTAGGATAAATGTTTAAATACCATCTTGAGTAACTCTGATTGATTAAATGGTTTAGTCAAATAACCCGATGCCTTCACCAGTTTCGCTTTGGCTCTGTCGATAAACCCTGTATTTCCCGTCACCATAACGATGGGGGTAGTCTTGAACAGTGGATGCTTGCGCAACAGAGAGCATAACTCATATCCATCTAAGTTAGGCATCTCGACATCCAACAAAATCAAGTCTGGCTTCATCCTGACTACTTGCATTAATGCCTTCACTGGATCATTAATCATTATAACTGAGAAACTTTGATCCTCCAAAAATGAATTGATGGCATTTAACACTGTTGTACTATCATCAATGCAAGCAATACTATAAGTTTTTTTGTCTGTATTCTCTTGCTCCTGTTTTCCCAGAACTTTTAGATTATTTGCCGTTGAGCTCGGAGGATTTGTGGTTAATTGGTTGGAATTAGTCTGTGGTTTTGGCGATGCACCATTTTGTCCTGAAGCCTGGGCAGTCACACTAGTTGCTTCTGCGGACTGCTTACGGCACAACTGTTCGTAACAACGTTCCACAAGTGTTCGTAGCTCTAGTCTACAAAACTTAGGAAGCTCCTCAACTGAGTTTGGGTCAATTAATTGGTAAGATCCTTCTCTAACTCCTAGAAATGCTTCAATCACTTCTTCTGCTATTGCTTCAACCAGAGTTGCTGCTTGAGATGAGTTGAGATATTCTTGATGAACCAACCAACAAATTGCTTGGTAATCAGGATTTTGACTAGAATTATTCTCTAAGTTTGATTCAAATATCTGGCGAACTTGAGTCCTGATAGCACTAACTAGGGTAGGAATTTGACGACTGAGGCGATGCAAGTGACGATCAAGCCGCTCGAAAGGGTCAACGGAATCGGAGGCGTAGAGCAATTTTCCCTGTTCTAAGTATATTGACCACATAACAGAGCCACTGGATACTTGCAAACAACCATTAGCCTGACGACTAGATAATTGTGCTAATAACGAGAGTGGGTTGAGCCTTTGCGAAGATCGGTAGCTAGTCATAGAAATGGTAAGTAGTGTTCATTGGATCTACCTGGGTTTCAACCAAGATTCCTCCTCTGATCCACAACAAAGTAGGTAGGTGTAACAAAACTAATTTAGCTACAATTTTAACAATGGTTTTGCTCAAAAATAGCAAAGTGGTGATGAATAAATGGGAAAGTAGATAAAGCTTTTGTAAGCTATTATTTAAACTATCGATGGAGAAAATTTCTCAGTCAGGTAGCTTTGTCTCTATCTTGTTTCTTACTGTACTCCAATGCTTCTTCCCCCTGAGCCAAAACTGATAACCGCATTGCCATTCATTGGTTCCCAGCCAACTCCAAAATTCTCTTGCCAAGCAATTTCCCTCGCCTCTCGGAAAGCTTCAAAGCTATCGGCTCTGACTAGAAAAGCTAGATAATCAGTGCCAGAGTTGAGTTGTTTGAGAATATTCCGAAATTCCGAGGTTGCTTGAGTTAATTCTTCTGGGGATTCCCCAGCAATATCTGATCGGGGTTGAAACACCAAGCCAGTGGAGTCAAAGAACACTTGATAGTAAGTTGTGGTAGTTCTAAAACCTCTTAATAACTTAGATTTATTGTTTAAGCAAACTTGGTAAGCTTTGAGCTGAACTATATAAGAATTGTAGATTACAGAATCAAAACTAGATGGTTTTCTGGGCTGAGTACAAGGAGGAAGACCTGCATCAAACTTGTTTAGTCTTTCTTCAACTTCTTGTTTATCAAGATAGATAACTGTATTATCCCGCACTTCAAAGAAATGGGGCATTTTGTTCGACTCAGACACCAAAGGAGTGCGAATAACTCGCTCAGTCTTGACATTTTTGATATTGAAGGTAAACAGACTGACAAATAAGCCAATAAACATTAGCACACCAACTGTATTGGTGAGAATATCCAAAAAAGAGTCTAAATTTTGACTAGGAGCGTTATGCTTACGATATTGTCTTCTTCTCATTCTGTAAAATAGTTGATTCTAGGGTAATTATTCATTATTCATTATTCATTATTCATTATTCATTATTCATTATTAAACTTAAGCTTCCAGCCTTGATCAATTGGCTCAAAGCCAATATCAATATCTGCTTGCTCAAGTCGACTTCTCACTTGATTAAATATGGGAAAGCCATCAGGACGAACGGCAACAATTATATATTCTTGTTCCTTACGTGTACTGACTTGGAGGATTAATTGGCTCAATGGGGAACTAGAATTAGTAAGATCTTCCCTAGCAACAAATTCTTGACTAGGATGAATAATGATACCATCTTCCCGACATTCAATATAATGAGGGTTTTTCCTTTGGTTTTTGCCATCTTCATTCTTAGCAATAATCGTAACTTCTGACTGGCTATTCAAAATTTGACTAGCAGAGACAATGATCAGCAAAATCAATGTGCCAATGGTACACACTAGAACTGATAAAAAGGGAAATAGTTCAACATTATTTACCTGCCGAGAGATAGAGCGTTTACGCATTTGTCATTGGTTGTTTGTTGTTTGTTGTTTGTTGTTGGTTGTTTGGGAATTGGGAATTGGGAATTGGGAATTGGGAATTGGGAATTGGGAATTGGGAATTGAGAATTTCTCCCCACACTTCCCACACTCCCCACACTTCCCACACTTCCCACACTCCTCGTTATTCTTGTTCTAATAGAGTAATGCGGCGCGGCTTGCTCAATTGTTCGAGGGCAGGCTTTAATTGGGTGAGGTTTTCCTGTACTTTAGTTAGAACCTGCTCTAACTGTGCCGATTTTTCTAGAGATTGTAGAGTCTGCTCTAAACTTTGCTGTAGCTGAGCGATTTCTGAAACTTGAGCTGAATATTGTTCGAGCGCTGCAACCCGGTTTTGTAAGGCGCTAGCAGCTTGCTCTAGTTGATTGCTGATTTGCTCTGCTTGAGTAAATAAACCTTGAGCAACAGCTGAATTACCGGTATTGAGTTCTTCAAGCAACTGCATATTGGTAGCTCGCAGCTCACTTAGTAAGTTAGTAAAAGCAGTAGTATTGGCTTTTTGCTGCTGTTCTAAGGAAGTGATAAATGCTTGACGATCCTGGGAGACAGTGTGGCTCATTTCGCTGAGTTTACCCATTAGGGTTGCCGTCATCTGTTGCACCTTTTCTACTTCCACTATAAAGCCTTGAGCCAGCTTCGTTGCCGCTTGTTGAGCATAGGCTTCAGCTGGTTCAATTAGGGATTGATGACTAGGTAAATGTTCCTGAAATGCTTGATCAACTACCTGTTGTAGAGTATTTTCACTGAGGCTGTCTATACTACTTTTGAATCGGGGTAGTAATTTGTCGTTGATAAAGACATCAATTGCCAGGAGGAGCCGAGATTCAGAGCGTTCGACTAATACCAAGGGAATCATTACTAAAACACTCAGGCATAAAGCGAGTAGAGTCGTATCAAAAGCGATCGCTAATCCTGTGGTAACTTTACCAATACCCTCCTTAATCTGCTCAATTTCCCCAGCTTGTTCTAAGAAACCAGAAAAACCGGTAACCGCGCCACTGATACCAATAACTGTACCGATAAATCCTAGCAGAGGAATTGCCCAGATGAGGATGCGGGGAACCGAGTAGGATGATTCTGAGGCAGCTTGATAGAAGGTGGAGTCATCTAGGGCTAACTCCGTAGCAGCTTTACGACTACCTGAATGGATATAGGCTCCCAGCACACGGCTACAACGGGTAGCAATCAGAGGATTGGAAC
>JAAHHL010000463.1 GCA_010672185.1 Caldora sp. SIO3E6
TGAAGAGCTAGCACCAAATTCTGAAGGAGCAGCAAGCCTATCGAAGATAGCACAGCAGGGTCAAGCCCAAGTAGTGGAGAAAGATTTATCTAGTCCTTCTGTAATTTCTTCAACACTAGCAAAGATGCCAGAGCAGTGGCTAAATGAACTATATCGAGCTGCCGATGCGATTGATAATGAGCGGATTTTCCAATTGCTGGAAGAAATTCCTCCTACTCAGGAACATCTAGCCATAGCAATTACCGATTTTGTCAATAACTTCCGCTGCGATCGCATTATTGATTTAATTGAAGAAATTAGTTCCTTGGGAATGGAGAATAGAGAATGGATAATGGAGAATTGAGAATTGGGAATTGGGAATTGGAAATTGGGAATTGGAAATTGGCTCGTCAAAGTTAGCTGTACTTCACGAATGGGATAATTGCTATATCAGGTAATTTTACACGAGGAAAGAAGTACGAATAACCAATAACCAATGACAAATGACAAATGACAAATGACAAATGACAAACAACCAATGACAAAAGGAACAATTTTAATCGTTGATGATACCCCTGAAAATTTGCATGTTTTATCTGCCACTTTATCTCAACAGGGCTATCAAGTAAGGGGCGTGATTAAGGGAAAAATGGCCATCAGGGCTGCGGGTTCTGCTTTACCTGATTTAATTTTACTGGATATTAACATGCCTGATCTAAATGGCTATGAAGTCTGTGAACAACTGAAAAAGAGTCCTCAAACTGCGGAAATCCCAGTCATTTTTCTGAGCGCCTTAGATGAAGTAACGGATAAGGTAAAAGGCTTTCAAACTGGTGGAGTAGACTACATCACCAAACCTTTTCAGATTGAAGAGGTTTTAGCTCGTGTAGAGCATCAACTTACCATCCGGAGACTGCAAAAGCAGCTGATGGAACAAAACCAGCAACTGCAGCTTGAAATTCAAGAGCGCATGAAAGCAGAAGCCGCAGCAGAGGCTGCTTCTAAGGCTAAGAGTGAATTCTTGGCAAATATGAGTCATGAGCTACGAACTCCCCTCAACGCTATTTTAGGATTCACCCAAGTGATGAATCGAGACTTAGAAATTTCGACTGAGCAGCGGGAATATTTGGGAATTATTAATCGTAGTGGTGAGCACTTACTAGAGTTAATCAATGATGTTTTAGATTTATCTAAAATTGAAGCAGGTATAATTTCCTTTAATGAAGGTAGTTTTGATTTATATCGCCTCCTGGATGAGCTGGAGGAGATGTTACAAATCAAAGCTCTCAGCAAAAATTTAGGATTAAATTTTATTGTATCATCTGCTGTTCCTCAATATATAAAAACTGACAAGCAAAAGTTGCGGTGTTGCTTGATCAATCTTCTCGGAAATGCCATCAAGTTCACTGAATCTGGTCATGTACTACTGCGAGTTAAGCTCGAAGATGGGGAGATGGGGGGCTGGGGAGCTGAGGAGGACAAGGGAGACAAGGGAGACAAGGGAGACAAGGGAGCTCTAATTAAATTATCTACTCCCTATTCCCTAACAACAAAGGACAAAGGACAAAGGACAAAGGACAATTCCCAACCAACAACCATTTTCTTTGAAGTTGAGGATACTGGTTTTGGCATTAACCCAGAGGAAATTGATAATTTATTTTATGCTTTTGTTCAAACTTCAGCAGGCATTAAATCTGCTGAAGGAACGGGATTAGGATTAACTATCACCAAGAGATTTGTAGAATTGATGGGGGGCAATATTACTGTCAATAGTGTTTTAGGAAAAGGAACAATTTTTCGCTTTAATATCCACTTAACTCAGGCAGATATGTCTGAAGCTGTGACGCAACCAAACCGACGAGTAATTGCTTTAGAACCTGGCCAAGAAAATTATCGTATTCTAGTAGTAGATGATACCGAAGAAAATCGAATTTTATTAGTCAAGTTGCTTGAACCGATTGGTTTTGAATTAAAGGAAGCTAGCAATGGTATGGAAGGAATTAGTATCTGGGAAAGTTGGCAACCTCAATTAATTTTTATGGATACGCGGATGCCGATTATGGATGGCTTGGAAGCAACTAAACAGATAA
Organism: Caldora sp. SIO3E6; assembly: GCA_010672185.1. GTDB lineage: Bacteria > Cyanobacteriota > Cyanobacteriia > Cyanobacteriales > Coleofasciculaceae > Caldora. Next base: position 2,070 of record JAAHHL010000463.1, read on the forward strand.
GAGATAAGGAGCGAAGCTGGGAAGATGAGAAAATCAGGAGACAAAGAGATACAGAGGAATTAGATTTAACAGCCACCAAACAACAAACAACAAACAACAAACAACAAATAACAAATACTATCATTATTGCCCTAACTGCTAGCACCTTTGAGGAAAGGCGAGGAGAAATTTTAAATATAGGCTCTGACGATTTTGTGCGGAAACCTTTTCCTGAAGACGTAATCTTTACCAAAATTGCTGAGTATTTGGGAGTACGCTATCTTTATGAAGATTTATCACCGGCAACAATAACACCTCACAAATTTAATTCAGTGAGCAGACATAATAGCTTTTTTCTCCCGGAATTGGCAGCAATGCCCAGTAGCTGGGTGACCGATTTATACCATGCAGCTAATCAAGTCAGGGAGGAGTCGATTTTTGAACTCATTGAGCAAATTCCAGAAAACAAAGCTAACTTGGCTAAATCCTTAAGGGAGCTAACTCATGACTTCCGTCTTGATATAATTGTTCGTTTAACCAAAGATATAATTAAATAATTCCCCAACAATTCATTATAGCGTTTCTCATTTGGATGAGGTACATGGAGAATGAAGAATGAAGAATGGAGAATTGGATATACCTCAAGGATGGGAGAACTGCAAACAACAAACAACAAATAACAAATAACAAATAACAAATAACAAACGACAAATGACAAATGACAAGCAAAATCCTAGTGGTTGATAATCAACCAAACAACCTGCGTGTTTTATCTAATATGCTAACTCAGGAGGGATATAAAGTACAAAGAGCTATTTCTGGACAACTAGCACTGAATGCTGCGGTAGCGGCTCCTCCTGATTTGATTTTGTTGGATGTGATTATGCCTGTAATGGATGGCTATGAAGTTTGCCAACGACTGAAGGCGATACCAGTAACTCAAAATATTCCCATAATTTTCTTGAGTGCCCTTCAGGAAACTGCTGATAAAGTAAGAGCATTGAAAGTGGGAGGAGTAGATTTTATCACCAAGCCCTTCCAAGTAGAAGAAGTTTTAGCCCGTATTGAAAATCAACTCACCATCCAAAAGCTGCAACAGCAATGTACTAATCAAAATTCTCGACTCAGACAAGAGATAGAGGAGCGGGTGGTTGCTCAGTTAAAATTGCAACGAATTCAGAGAAAACTTTCTGCCTTAACTAGTGAATTAAAAGTAGAAAAAGAACGCTTTGAATTAGTAGTACAAGCTTCTAATAATGGTTTCTGGGATTGGAATCTAGAATCAGGAGAGCTTTACTTGTCTCCCCGTTGGAAAGAAATGCTGGGCTACACAGATGAGGAGTTACCTAACACCATTGCAACTTGGGAAAACCTTATCTTTCCTGCGGATAAAGAAGCTGCCTACAAACTAGCTACAGCCTACAATACTGGTACAGTCTCCGGCTTCGAGTCGAAGCAACGCTTCCATCATAAAAATGGTTCCACTGTCCATGTTCTTTCACGAGGGATTCACTTGAAAAATGAGGCAGGAAAAGTGGTTCGTATGATTGGGGCTCATATTAACATTACAGAAACGATCCATACCCTCAAAACACTGCAAGAGTCTCAGTCTCTACTGGAGGGGGTGTTACATAGTTCCCTAGATGGAATCATGGGATTTGCAGCAATTCGGAATAATCAGGGACAGATTATTGACTTTCGCTGGCTTTTGCTCAACCAAGCTGCAGAAACTATGGTGGGACGCACAGCAGGGGAGTTAGCAGGGAAGCAACTGCTGCTAGAAATGCCGGGAAATCGGGAAACTGGGTTATTTTCTCTTTATGTTTCCGTAGTGGAAACTGGTAGACCTCAAGAGAAAGAATTGTACTATGAGCATGAGGGTATAGAGGCTTATTTACAGATTGTTGCAGTGAAGTTGGGGGATGGTTTCACGGTAACAGTTCGTGATATTACCCAACGTAAGCAAGCAGAAGAGCGTTTAAAATTGCTGGAGCGAGCAGTTGCTACTTCTAGCAACGGCATTCTCATTAGCGATGCCCAAGCACCAGATAACCCCATAATTTATGTCAATTCAGGATTTGAGCGGATCACTGGTTACTCAGCAGAAGAAGTCATTGGCAAAAATTGCCGTTTCCTGCAGGGCAGAGATAAACAGCAACCCACTCTTAAAAAGCTGCGCAGTGTAATTGCTCAAGGAAGAGAAGGGCAATTTATTCTGTGTAACTATCGCAAAGATGGTAAATTATTTTGGAATGAATTTTCTATTACCCCAGTCCGAGATGAAACGGGTAAGTTAACTAACTATATCGGGATTCAGAGTGATATCACCGAACGGATTACCGCAGAGCAAGCACTACGAGAGAGTGAAGCTCGTTTCCGGGCGATGGCAGACAGCACCAGTGTGCTTATGTGGGTATCGGGAATTAGTGGCCAATATACCTTTTTTAACAAAACTTGGTTAGAATTTACCGGACACTCCCTGGAAGAAGAATTAGGCTCAGGCTGGCTGAGAAATGTCCATCCCCAAGATCAACAACGCTACTTAGAAAGTTTCCTCACAGCATTGGAGCATCAGAATAATTTTGAGCTGGAATACCGCCTATTGCATGTTGATGGGGAATATCGGTGGATTTTTGGTAGTGGCAAACCTCGATTTACCCCTGATGGTAGTTTTGCTGGTTACATCGGTTCTGGTTTTGACATCACTAAGCGCAAGCAAGCAGAGTTGGAGCTCGAGAATGCCCAAGCCGTGATGGAGCGCCAAATTCAGCGTTCGTTACTGCTCCATCAAATTACTCAAGAAATTCGCTCTAGTTTAAAACCGGAAGAAATTTTTCAAACAGCAGCTACTCAAATCGGTCAAGCTTTCCAGGTAAATAGTTGTTTAATTCATACCTACAGGTCACTTCCTCCCGGAGTCATTGGTGTAGCAGAGTACAAACAACCAGGAGTTAAGTCGATTCAGAGGGTAGAGTTTCCTCTTCAGAACAATCCTCACGCCCAGATGGTTTTAGACCAAGACCAGGTAGTGGTTTCCCATGATGTCTATGCCGACCCTCTGCTAGTAAGATTTTCCCGTTTATTTTACCGATGTGGTATCAAATCTATGCTATCAGTCCGAACTTCCTACCAAGGAAAACCAAATGGCATGATTAGTATACATCAGTGCGATCGCTTCCGCTATTGGAAGGAAGAGGAAATTGAACTACTAGAATTAGTAGCACATCAAATGGGAATTGCCATCGCTCAAGCCAATCTCCTAGAGCAGGAAAAACAGCGACGCCGAGAACTTGACAGGCAAAATCAACAACTACAGCAAGAAATCCGAGAGCGCCAATTGATTGAAGAAGCTCTTAGAAAGAGTGAGGAGCGCTGGCAATTAGCTCTAAGCGGTACAGGGGATGGTATTTGGGATTGGGATATCACCACCAATGAAGCTTTTATGTCTGTTCGGTGGAAGGAAATGTTGGGCTATAAGGATCACGAAATTGCCAACAACAAAGACGAATGGCACAGTCGCATTCACCCAGAAGATCTTGCCTGGGTGATGGATGCACTACAGGCTCATCTCGCTCGGGTTACTCCCCACTATGTTGCCGAGCATCGCCTACAGTGCAAAAATGGCAGCTATAGATGGTTTCTCGCAAGAGGGCAGGGACAATGGGATGAGACAGGTAAACCAGTTCGCCTCTTAGGCTCGATTACCGATATTACCGAGGGCAAACTGGCAGGAGAAGCTCTACAACATCGAGCCAATAGAGACAGTTTACTCAGTAGTATTTCCCGACAATTCCTTGACCGAGATTTAGACTCCGCCATTAATTTTACCCTCCAAGCCATTGGTGAATTCCTCGGAAGCGATCGCTGCTACATTTGCCAGTATCAAAAGCACCAAAGTCAATTCACCATGACCTACGAGTGGTACGGTGAAGGTATTGAGCCATCAATTGCCTACTATCAGAAGGTACAGATCAAGAATTTTCCCTGGCTTTATCGACAGTTCACTAACCATCACTTGATCAACATACCACTGGTGGCAGAGCTCTCAGTAGCAGCG
>JAAHHL010000464.1:0-5326 GCA_010672185.1 Caldora sp. SIO3E6
AAGGGTTTGATGCTGTTTATTAGCCCAAAAAGTGCAAGGTTATAGGATCTTTTGGCTCAAAATCCTTGCACTATTGAATCAAATTGAGCAAAAATCTCGTACTTTCACCAGGGAATCCCTAATCAACTCTTCACTCATTTACTCATTACTCATTACTCATTACTCATTACTCATTACTTATTCAGCAGACCCTAGATAGATGAACAAAGGCGACTTATTGATTTATTGGATATTCATGATCTGGATGAATCGTTGTTGTACCTTTGTAGAGCGCTAATTAAACATCTAAATTGATTTAGTAACTTCTAATAAAGGCAACTGACCAGAATCATATAGCTTCTCAACTTGTTTCATGTACTGATTAAGCTTATTTAATATATATTTGGCTAGAATATTAGGAGCGCTTCTGATAGTATAGTGCATTTCAATACATATATATTTGGTATTAGGAACATCAACTAGGATATCTGGTCTAATGTGTTGGAGCCAAGGATGATTTTGCTCAGACTTAAAGGACAAATCAAACTCCGTGTCGGAAAAAAGATCTTCTAATGCCAAACATAAAGCTCTGTTGAATGGCTGATCACTGCCTCTAGTTCCTGATATATAATCTTTATTTAGCTTTTCAAAAAATGGTTTTGCTTTTTCTAGAGCTTCTGGTACAGCTCCACTTTTTCTTTTCCCCTTCTTGGGATCTTCACCAGCCAGTTTCAAGTATAAAGGGGTTGTAGATAATGAGCGCTTGGCAGTATTTTTTTGTAGCCAATGCTTAGGCAAGCCCCAATCTTCAAATTCTTTTCTGGATATAGGTATTCCTGCATCTTTAGCATAAGCCGCACAACAATTAATCAGTGTATTGGTAGGAATGTACATAATCTTAGTATCGAACACTCCGTTCAATGCTAGAGACAATCTTTGCGGTGTCCAATCTGCTTCTAATCGATTGTTCTTTGTATACACAGATAGCTGACTATAATCTGCATTCCAGGTTTCATCAACAACATCGAAAGTCTGTTTTGCAAATCTTGAGACAACTTCTTCAGCTTCAGGATAACAAACAATAAACCAAATTTCAGTTGGTTTAGGGACAGTCTTGGCAATCTTTTCAATATATCTTGTCTTATCTTCCCAGCAGAGCTTTATCTCCTTAAGATAATCTCTGATAATCTGATGTCTAATAGGTTTATTATCATACCGCTCTTTAATCGACTCAAAGTCAGTGTCGTGCAATTGAAAATCATGATATGTACGACCATGATTGAAAAAACTAATAGTATTTTTTGCAATTTTTGGATATTCTGTAACCGGAGGACCAGTAAATTCCATTACTGGAATTCTCTTGTGAAAAAGAGTACTTGAAAAACTAGATGCGTATTGTTGCATCTTTTCTAGATCTTCTCTTTCTGTGACAGGCCAAACGATAAGAACAGGTGATGTCCTCAAGAGACCATTTAAGTCGCGAAATAGTGCTCTAACATCAGGAAGTTGTTCTTCTTGAAGACTTTCTAAATAATCAATAATGATACAGAGCTTATCTTTACTTTTAGGCGAACTATTTTGTTGATCTTCTCGAACTAATTGATTGATTTTTGAGTACAGCCTCCTGAGCTTCAAACCAGGTTTTTCAGGAGCATTCAAATCACTAGCATTTATATTGATTATTTTTCTAATTGGAATGTGTGCACGCCATTCTAAAGAGCTAACAAAGGTTGATTTTCCGACACCAGAAATACCGTATAAGAAAAGGATATAACCTGATTTATTAATATTATTAATGACCTGGACTATCTGCTCTTCAAATTTTATGACAGGAACAATGAATTCAGCCATTTTGGCAATGTCATTGCTTACCTTGCTTAAGGTTTCTTCATAAGTGAGCGGTAAATCTAATTCTGGCAGATCAGTCATAGAAATCGAAGTAGTACTTTAAATCTAGGTTTAGCTTACACTTATTTTAGCTCTTGATATTACAATATTTACTCGCACTGAGATGCTATCTCTAGTGGAACGAAGTGAAACCCAACAAAGTGTTACTGGCGTTGGCTACAAGGGTAAGTTACAAGTTTGAGAGAAAAGCAAATAAATTTATTATGATGGTTTCAGCGGTGCGTTTGCTTATCAGCAACGCACCCTACAAGATTGCGATCAGCTTCGCTGGTGCCGGAGGCAATCGCACTTAGAACCTTCTGCCTTCTGCCTTCTGCCCTCTGCCTTTTTTCTCAAGAGTTATAACTTTGCCAAGCTTGCCAGAAAAAGTAAAGGGAAAGCATTGCTAAATAGGTCTGAAATGTGAAACTTACCAATTGATTAGGTAACTTGGGCAAAAAGCGTGTACTAATTTGTGCTCCTCCAAAACCCCCTATACCCAACAATAGACCCTCAAACCACAAAACATTGCCATCTACCGCATGTCCTAAACAAGCTGAAATAGAGGTAATCACCACTACTGCTAAACTTGTCTGAATGGCGGTTTTAATCGTTTCTTTCAGGAACAAAATTTGCAACGGTACCATAATCACACCCCCACCGATACCAAATAAGCCTGCCAAAACTCCTGCTAAGCTACCGGTGGCAATGCTGGTAGTTGTACTGTTGCTTACCCAGCTGCCAGTATCTTTGTTCTTTTCTATTTCTTGGGGTTCCTGCTGCTGTTGATTTTTGATAAACTTGCGCAGTTGTACTAGGTAGATATTAAATAGAAGCAGTATCCCAAATGCCGCTTTTAACCAATAATCGGGAAATAACTTGGTGAGATAGACTCCAATTTGAGCTGTGACTACAGCAGGCAAGCCAATCATCAACACTCGTTCCCAGGTAAAAGCTTTCTGATGCCAGTTTTGTAAAGTGCCAGAAGTTGCTGTAATTACGATGGATAAACTGCTGGTAGCAATAGCTTGAGGATAGTTATATCCCAAAGCCAGCAATAAAGGAACCAGAACCGTGCCACCACCAATACCTAGAAATCCTGCTAGAATCCCCGCTACAATACCAGCACCCGCAAAAATTAAACTTTTCATTAAAATTTAGAAGAAAATTCCGTAGATTTGTAGGGGCGGGTTAACAGCTCAAGATTCTCCTGCAAACCGTTCCAATAACTCTTCACGGCTCAGGGTAAGCAAGATGCGAGTGAGTTCTTCAATAGGTAACTCTAACATGGGCGCGATCGCAGCTGACAAGGCTTCATCCACTGAACCGAATCGAACTCGCAGAAAGTTCTCCACCATCTCCCGCCGTTCTTCGAGTTTGCCTTCGAGTTTGCCTTCGAGTTTGCCTTCGAGTTTGCCTTCGAGTTTGCCTTCGAGTTTGCCTTCGAGTTTGCCTTCGAGTTTGCCTTCGAGTAAAGTTTCTTCCCGCCAACGCAGATAAGCTGGTGATAAATTCATAATTATCTCCTGATCCTCATCAGTTAAATTTTGACTCAATTGAACATTAGTACGCCAATTGGCTAACATCTCTAAAATCTCAGGCAAACTAGGATAAGTGCTGGGTAGTGTCGCCAGTTCTTTGATTGCTTGTTTTTGAGTTGACCCTTTTCCTAAAACTCGCAACCAGAGAGTTTCTCTACTAACCGGTAATTGGTTAATTGTGACAATGGCTGTCTTCTCAAATGGAGGCAGAAAATAAACCCCCTGACCCCATTGCTGATTAGGTTGGGCTCCAAACCCTTGGAGAAACTGGCTAGAAGCAGTTGGTGAAAGAATCCACAAATAAGGTAACTCAGCTTCCTTAAGTGATTGTTTCTCCCGTCGCGCCTGACGAAGAAGCTCACCGTGCAAAGAAAATAGCTTCGACTGGCAGTGACGCACCTCTGTAGCAGTAGGTGCATTGCGAAAAACTTCTAATAAACACGAGCCAGAAGCTATTTTGCCTAACAGTCCCAGATGAGGAGCATCTGTCGCCGGGGAGGAAGCTGGCACAAACCACACATCTACCTGACGAACTTCACTTTTCACATCACGACTTGTTTCTACTTTACCAAGAGGAGCTAGTAATTCAGCCAAATATTGCTTTGCCAGTTGGTCATGGGGTTGTCGAGTCATTACTTTGTTGTCCGAGGAAACCTCTCCAATAACTCTTCACGGCTCAGGGTAAGCAAGATGCGAGTGAGTTCTTCAGTAGGTAACTCTAACATGGGTGCGATCGCAGCTGACAAAGCTTCATCTACTGAGCCGAATCGAGCTCGCAGAAAGTTCTCCACCATCTCCCGCCTTTCTTCAAGTTTGCCTTCGAGTTTGCCTTCAAGTTTGCCTTCGAGTTTGCCTTCAAGTTTGCCTTCGAGTTGAACATCATCCCGCCAACGCAGATAAGCTGGTGATAAATTCATAATTATCTCCTGATCCTCATCAGTTAAATTTTGACTCAATTGGACATTAGTACGCCAATTGACTAACATCTCTAAAATCTCAGGTAACCCAGGATGAGTGCTGGGTAGTGTCGCCAGTTCGTTGATTGCTTGTTTTTGAGTTGACCCTTTTCCTAAAACTCGCAACCAGAGAGTTTCTCTACTAACCGGTAATTGGTTAATTGTGACAATGGCTGTCTTCTCAAATGGAGGCAGAAAATAAACCCCCTGACCCCATTGCTGATTAGGTTGGGCTCCAAACCCTTGGAGAAACTGGCTAGAAGCAGTTGGTGAAAGAATCCACAAATAAGGTAACTCAGCTTCCTTAAGTGATTGTTTCTCCCGTCGCGCCTGACGAAGAAGCTCACCGTGCAAAGAAAATAGCTTCGACTGGCAGTGACGCACCTCTGTAGCAGTAGGTGCATTGCGAAAAACTTCTAATAAACACGAGCCAGAAGCTATTTTGCCTAACAGTCCCAGATGAGGAGCATCTGTCGCCGGGGAGGAAGCTGGCACAAACCACACATCTACCTGACGAACTTCACTTTTCACATCACGACTTGTTTCTACTTTACCAAGAGGAGCTAGTAATTCAGCCAAATATTGCTTTGCCAGTTGGTCATGGGGTTGTCGAGTCATTACTTTGTTGTCCGAGGAAACCTCTCCAATAACTCTTCACGGCTCAGGGTAAGCAAGATGCGAGTGAGTTCTTCAGTAGGTAACTCTAACATGGGTGCGATCGCAGCTGACAAAGCTTCATCTACTGAGCCGAATCGAGCTCGCAGAAAGTTCTCCACCATCTCCCGCCTTTCTTCAAGTTTGCCTTCGAGTTTGCCTTCAAGTTTGCCTTCGAGTTTGCCTTCAAGTTTGCCTTCGAGTTGAACATCATCCCGCCAACGCAGATAAGCTGGTGATAAATTCATAATTATCTCCTGATCCTCATCAGTTAAATTTTGACTCAATTGGACATTAGTACGCCAATTG
>JAAHHL010000464.1:5426-6095 GCA_010672185.1 Caldora sp. SIO3E6
GCCTTCAAGTTTGCCTTCGAGTTGAACATCATCCCGCCAACGCAGATAAGCTGGTGATAAATTCATAATTATCTCCTGATCCTCATCAGTTAAATTTTGACTCAATTGGACATTAGTACGCCAATTGGCTAACATCTCTAAAATCTCAGGCAAACCAGGATAAGTGCTTGGTAGTGTCGCCAGTTCGTTGATTGCTTGTTTTTGAGTTAACCCTTTTCCTAAAACTCGCAACCAGAGAGTTTCTCTACTAGCCGGTAATTGGTTAATCGTGACAATGGCTGTTTTCTCAAATGGAGGCAGAAAATAAACCCCCTGACCCCATTGCTGATTAGGTTGGGCTCCAAACCCTTTTTGTCATTTGTTATTTGTTGTTGGTTGTTTGTTGTTTTGCGGAGCATTGCTCACCATGCTCCGTAAAGGGAATGGGGAATGGAGAATTGGGAACTATCTCTCTTGTCCTCCTTGTCCTCCTTGTCCTCCTTGTCGGGTGAACGAAATTTTGGTTGGGATTTCCTAGCTAAGTATCCAAAAATTATCAGTTCTCTCTTCTTACTCAGCTCCCCAACTCCTCAGCTCCTCAGCTCCTCAGCTCCTCAGCTCCTCAGCTCCTCAGCTCCTCAGCTCCTCAGCTCCTCACCTCCTCAGCTCCTCAGCTCCTCAGCTCCTCAA
>JAAHHL010000465.1 GCA_010672185.1 Caldora sp. SIO3E6
CCTCCTGTCTCCTAACTCCTGCCTACTGCCTCCTGCCTCCTGCCTCCTGCCTCCTGCCTCCTGACTCCTGACTCCTGCCTCCTGCCTCCTGCCTCCTGCCTCCTGCCTCCTGCCTTCAGAACACTAAAGGAAAACTTGAGCGATAGAGATTGAGAATCCTGGCAGTAATGGAGAGGTAAGGGTATCACCAATAAGGAGAGTTCTGACAAGTTGTAACTGAGTATTTTCTCTGCGATAGATTTCCAGAGTTTTCAGTTGCCAATTCACGATCCAATATTCCTGAACTCCTTGCAGAGAGTAGAGTTTTAGCTTAACTTCCTTATCTCGCTGTTCGTTGAGTTCACCAGGGGAGAGAATCTCAACCATCAGTTCAGGTGCCACGGTTAAATGTCCTGCTTCATCTATCCCATTGGCGAGACGTTGGTTGCTAATCCAAATAACATCAGGAATTACCGCATTGGTAGGGGTAAAAATGACGCCTGGTGTTTGGAACGGTTTGCCTAGTTGAGTTTGTCTAGACCAAAGTTCTAGTTCAAAATGAATATTGCCACCTGCACCTTGATGAAGAAGGTGAAGAGCACGGGTCACAAATAGTTCTCCTTCAATAATCTCATAGCGTTTCCAACCGCCATCATCAGGCATGGCATCAAGATCTCTGACTGTCCACTGGAGGGGTTTGACGACCATCGGATTTACTATAGATCTTATCTCTAGTATAGCAATAATGTTATCAGGGAAGTTATCTTCAGGAATTTACTAGTAATAAATACTTATGACACTTAATTAGTTTCCTTCGCAGATTAATTGAACGATATTGTTCAACCTTGAGGTAAACTTGTCAAGCGTTCTTTTAAATATGTAATATCTCAGGTAAAATTAATCTTAATTAATCTTTCTCTCATTGTTAACTTAAAATCAACTCATTTCGAGTATGAGTTAGCTCACTACATTAATAGTTAACAACTAATGAAACTACCTAAATTTGAGAAAGATGATAAATAATTTTGCAGGACAACTGGATAATTCAATAGTTATCGAAGATGGCGAACATGTTGTAATCAGAGAAGAAGTTATTGCTCCTATTGGAGAAGTAGCGATCGCAATTCCAGGGGATGATGCTCTACTAAGAGTTACCTCCAGTGGTTCAGTATTAGCTAATGATCCAGGGAATACAGCAGTTCAAGTCAGTGGTGAAGATGTCACCATTGGTAATTTTGGACTAATTTCTGGTGCTTTCAATGGTTTGAGTTCTACCGGCAATGACCTCAATTTCATCAACCGGGGAACTATTACTTCCGACAGCCGTGCTGTTGATCTAAATGATGGTGACGATATTACAGTAAATAATTTTGGTAGTATCCTGGGCACTGATAATCAACGCAATGGAACTTTGTATATTAATGGAGTAGTAGATGATGCGACTATTATTAACCAACGTATTGGTGTAATTGATGCCGGGGAAGGTAACTCTGGTGACGGTATTTCTGTTCAAGTTGGTGCTGGTAGCGAAGATGCACTCAACGATAATATTAATCTAACTAACCGTGGTGCGATCGCTGGCCGGGGTCAAGCTGATTTTGCAGGAGGACGATTGACTCCTAATGGTTCTAGTGGTTTGCGCTTCTTCAACGGTTCTGGAGAACCTGAAGCCACCGTTACCGGTTTTGTGCGGAACTCTGGTGAGATTACCGCAGAAGTAGATGTCGGTTTCTTGGGTGCAGTGGTAGTTGAAGATGGTGTGAGTTTCCAAGGCACAATTACTAATCAACGCAGTGGTGTGATTAGTGCTCCCCGTAACGGCTTGTACATTGGTAATGCTGACCATGATTTGCTGATTAATAATGCTGGTTTGATTGAATCTGGTAGTCGTGCAGTAAACTTAGATGGTGATAACGTTACCTTCAATAATAGTGGCGATGTCTTAGGTACAGGTAATCAACGTAACGGTACTATCTATATTGATGGAACTGGGGATGATATTACTATCAACAACCTACGTAGCGGTGTAATTGATGCCGGGGAAGGTAACTCTGGTGACGGGATTTCTGTCCAAGTTGGTGCTGGTAGTGAAGATGCACTCAATAATAATATTAATCTAACTAACCGTGGTGCGATCGCTGGCCGGGGTCAAGCTGATTTTGCAGGAGGAAGATTGACTCCTAATGGTTCTAGTGGTTTGCGCTTCTTCAACGGTTCTGGGGAGCCGGAAGCGACAGTTACAGGTTTTGTCCGTAACTCTGGTGAAATTACCGCAGAAGTAGATGTCGGTTTCTTGGGAGCAGTGGTAGTAGAAGATGGTGTGAGCTTCCAAGGCACGATTACTAATCAACGCAGTGGTTTGATTAGTGCTCCCCGTAACGGCTTGTACATTGGTAATGCCGACCATGATTTGCTGATTAATAATGCTGGTTTGATTGAATCTGGTAGTCGTGCAGTAAACTTAGATGGTGATAACGTTACCTTCAATAATAGTGGCGATGTCTTAGGTACAGGTAATCAGCGTAACGGTACTATCTATATTGATGGTACTGGGGATGATATTACGATCAACAACCTACGTAGTGGCGTAATTGATGCTGGGGAAGGCAATTCTGGTGATGGTATTTCTATTCAAGTTGGTGCTAGTAGCGAAGATGCACTCAACAATAATATTAATCTAACTAACCGTGGCGCGATCGCTGGCCGGGGTCAAGCTGATTTTGCAGGAGGACGATTGACTCCCAACGGTTCTAGTGGTTTGCGCTTCTTCAATGGTTCTGGGGAGCCGGAAGCGACAGTTACCGGTTTTGTACGTAACTCTGGTGAAATTACCGCAGAAGTAGATGTCGGTTTCTTAGGTGCAGTGGTAGTAGAAGATGGTGTGAGTTTCCAAGGCACGATTACTAATCAACGCAGTGGTGTGATTAGTGCTCCCCGTAACGGCTTGTATATTGGTAATGCTGACCATGATCTAACCATTAATAATGCTGGTTTGATTGAATCTGGTAGCCGTGCAATCAATTTAGATGGTGATAACGTTACTTTCAATAATAGTGGCGATGTCTTAGGTACGGGTAATCAGCGTAACGGTACTGTCTACGTTGATGGTACTGGGGATGATATTTCCATCAACAACCGAATTAGTGGTGTAATTGATGCCGGAGAAGGCAACTCTGGTAGTGGTGTTTCTGTTCAAGTTGGTACAGCTAATGGCTTAGGTGCTGGAATTGACGATTTGGAGACCTCCGTAGATATCACCAACCAAGGTATTATTCAAGGACGGGGAGATGGAAATGTTCCTGCTGGTGTACGCCTTTTCCTAGGTTCTGGTCTTACTGAAGCAACCTTTACCGGCAATATTACTAATGAGAGGAGAGGTTTAATTGCTTCGGAACAGGAAGCTGGTATTCTCATTGAATCAGGGGTTATTTTTGACGGCGAGATTGTTAACAATGGTACCATTGAAGGTGGTAATGGCTTGGCAATTAATGCTGCTGGAGCCTTGGGTGATATTGATGTCATTAACAACGGTAGCCTTGTCGGTGATGTCTGGCTCGGTGACGGCAATGATACCTTCGTTCAAAACTCGAACCAAGGTGTCAATGTTAATGGTTTCGACGGTGATGATCTGCTCTCTAGTGGTCAAGGTAATGATCTGTTTACCGGTGGTGTAGGAGCTGATACTTTCTACTTTGGTAACAATTCTGGAGAGGATATTATCACTGACTTTGAGGTGATTGACACCCTTGATGTTAGTGCCATCTTCAATGATATCACTCAAATTTTTGGCATCGGTGGTGCTGCAACTCAAGTTGGTGATGATACGGTGATTGACTTTGGTGGTAATGATTTTGTTACCTTAGAAAACTTTGAGGTTACTAATTTGAGTGCAGAGAACTTCTTACTGGGGTAGAAAGGAGACTGGGTGTTCAGGAATATTAAAATGAACCACAGAGGCACAAAGGGCACAAAGGATAAGGGGAAAAGGGCTATTGGACTTTGGACAAAATTAACTATAAAAAGAGACCTAACCCCCTAACCCCCTTCCCTGCAAGGGAAGGGGGAAGACTCCCCTCTCCTACCAGGAGAGGGGTTGGGGGAGAGGTTTTACAAGTAATTGTGCCTAACTACTTAAGGCGATCGCTTGGTTGGTTTGCAAGAACTATTTTGGTTACTTGGTTACTGGTGCTGGTTCCTGAGTTAACTGTTGGAGAAACTATTCCTAATATTGCAGAGTCAGAGCAGTTGGTTGAGGTTGAGCAACTCAGCCAACAAGCACAAGAACTTTACCATCAAGGTCAGTTTGCAGCAGCTTTGGAGGTATTTGAGGAAGCTTTATTGATGGTTAGCGAACTTCCTGTTTCTTCGATGAAACGCCAACAGGAAGGAGATATTCTCTATCAAATGGGGGAGAGTTACAACCAATTGAGCCAATACCAGCAAGCAGCAGACTCCTATGAACAAGCTTTGAGCATTTACCAGGAACTCAACAGCTGGCAAAAACAAGGAAATAGCCTCAATTGGTTGGGCTTGATTTACGAGCAACTTGGTGAGTATAAACGTTCGTTGGATTCCTATGAGGAAGCTTTGGTGATTAACCAAGAATTGGGCAATCACTATGAAGCAATGCTCATCCTCAACAATAGAGCCCTGCTTTATAACCAAATTGGGCAGTATGAGGAATCCCTGGCATCCCTCTTGCAAGCCTGGGAAATTTTGCAAGACAATGTCAAGTTAGCTGTGGAAGCTGTAATATCTAACAACCTGGGGGATGTTTATAGCAATCTCCAGCAGGAGTCAGAGGCACGGAAGTTTTATGGGCGAGCCTTGGGGATTAGTCGCGTCACTGGCAATCGCCAACAAGAAGCTATTACCTTGAGCAACATTGGCTTATTGTACTCCCAACAGCAGCAGTATTCCGAGGCGCTAGATTTTCTGGAGGCATCCCGGAAAATTGAACAAGAATTGGGTAATCGCCAAGGTGAAGGCATCAGTATCTACAGTATTGCTGGTATTTACCTGAATCAGGGCAAGTATAAGCAGGCGCTGGAGTTGTTAGAGCAATCCTTAGCTATTAGCCGCGAGCAAGATGATCCGGTGTGGGTGGCAAGAATTATCGAGCGTATGGGGCTGACTCTGCTTAAGTCTGGTCAATTAAGTGCTGCAACGGAGAAATTGTTGGCAGCTATAGAGGTTTGGGAATCCCTACGCCCTGGACTTAGTGACAAGGATCGAGTATCACTGTTTGATAAGCGAGCCCAGACTTATGGCTATTTGCAACAAGCCTTACTTGCCCAAAATAAAATAGAAGCGGCTCTAGAAATTGCTGAGAGGGGTAGAGCCAGATCCTTGGCAGAGTTATTAGCTCAAAGGTTATCTAATATATCTGAGGGTCAAGCAGGGATTAAGCCGACCACTATCGATGAAATCAAGCAAATAGCCTCACAACAGCAAGCTACTTTGGTTGAGTATTCAGTTATTGAGGAAACCCTCTTAATTTGGGTAGTCAAGCCTAGTGGTGAAGTCTTTGTAGAGAAAGTTAACCTCCCACCTCTGAAAACCTCCCTAGAAAATCTCGTTACTAGTGCTAGAAAATCTATCGGAGTCAGGGGGCGCGGCTCGATTGCTGCGGTGGCGAGAGAGACTTTTAGTTCAACTTCAGACTTGGAACAACTCTATCAAGTTTTAATCTCTCCGATCGCTCAATTCCTACCTACTAATCCGGAAGAAAGGGTGATCTTTATTCCTCACCAACAATTGTTCCTTGTACCCTTCCCTGCTCTTGTTGACTCTTCCGGTAAATACTTGATAGAAAAACATACCATCCTCACTGCTCCTGCCATTCAGGTATTGCAGCTTATATCAAGTCCGGTTGAACACTTACACTTTGGTGGCAATAAGGCAGGAGGCAGGAGGCAGGAGGCAGGAGGCAGGAGGCAGGAGGCAGGAGGGAAGAAAGAAGGTTGCAAGGTAGAAAGGAATTATAACTGTTTATCTGAACTTGATATTACTCAACAACAGCAAGAGATATCCAGTCAAGAGGTGCTAGTGGTGGGTAATCCCACTATGCCCAGCGTCGGTATTCCACCGCAGCAGTTATCGCCTCTTCCCGG